>DATCLP010000477.1:0-4695 GCA_036563855.1 Steroidobacteraceae bacterium
ATCATCGATTCGATCCAGACGATGCACGATGCGCAGACGGAATCGTCTCCGGGGTCCGCAACGCAAGTGCGCGAAACTGCTGCAGCGCTCGTGCGGTTCGCGAAATCGACCGGTGTCTCGGTGCTGATCATCGGTCATGTCACGAAAGAAGGGTTGATCGCCGGGCCGCGCATTCTCGAGCACATGGTCGATACGGTGCTGTACTTCGAGAGCGACGCGGGCAGTCGCTTTCGTTTGATTCGTGCAGTGAAGAATCGCTTCGGCGCTGCGAACGAAGTCGGCGTGTTCGCGATGACGGAACAGGGGTTGCGTGAAGTGAAGAACCCTTCGGCGATCTTTCTCTCGCATCATCGCGAGCCGATTGCCGGCAGCGCGATCATGGTGGCGCGCGAAGGAAGTCGGCCGATGCTGATCGAAGTACAAGCATTGACGGACGAAGCGCAAGGCATGAATCCGCGCCGTGTCGCCGTGGGGTTGGAGTCGAATCGACTGGCGTTGCTGCTGGCCGTCCTGCATCGCCACGGCGGCGTGTCGACTGCCGGACGCGACGTGTTTCTGAATGTCGTCGGCGGCGTGCGCATCTCGGAAACAGGCGCCGACTTGCCTGCCGTGTTGGCGACGGTGTCCTCAGTGCACGATGAGCCGCTTGCCGGAAAGCTCGTCTGTTTCGGCGAGCTCGGACTGGCCGGCGAAGTGCGGCCCGTGCCTTATGGCGAGGAGCGCCTACGCGAAGCTGCCAAGCACGGTTTCGACCGTGCGATCGTACCGAGCGCCAATGTTCCTCGCCGCCCGATCGAAGGACTCGAAGTGATCGGCGTCGAGCGGTTGGGGGAGGCGCTGAAGGCGGCGTTCGCGCGATAGGGCTTGGGGCATGGGTAGGAGCGAACGCGCGTGCTACATCATCCGGCTTCTTTCAGCATCCGGAAACTCCCACGCTTCGGATGGTGACGCGGAAGTGCCGCGCTCGCGCCAGACTCCGCAAGCGCCTGCGCCAAGTTTCCGAGTGAGCGCGTAAAGTCAAGCACGCGCTCGCCAAGCCACACGCCCCGAGCCTCGAGCCGCGAGCCCTCAGTCTTCAGCCTCCGGCACCGGCCGCATCCGCACGGTCTTCACTGCGTTGTCCGCCACTTGCAGGATCTCGATCGACAGGTCGTCGATGCGCAGCGTAGTGCCCGGTTCGGGAATTCTTTCGAGCATCTCGAGGATCAAGCCGTTGAGCGTGCGCGGTCCGTCGGTCGGGAGCTCCCAACCCAATGTGCGATTCAAGACGCGCACGTTGATGGCGCCGTTGATGACGTAGCTACCGTCAGTGTCGCGATGGATGTCCTTGTGTAGCGTGCCGGGATCGCTCGTGAACTCGCCGACGATCTCTTCGAGAATGTCCTCGAGCGTGACGAGCCCGCGGATGTCGCCGTACTCATCGACGACGAGCGCGATACGACGCCGATCGCGCCGAAAATTGTGCAGCTGCATGCTGAGCGTCGTGCCTTCCGGCACGAAATAGGCTTCCCGCTCGCGCGCCAGCTTTTCGATGAATTCGCGCGTGAGCTCGCCGCGGGCGAGCGTGTGGGCCACCTTCTTCATGTGCAGGATGCCCACGATGTTGTCGAGATTGCCCTTGCACACTGGCAATCGCGTGTGCGGCGTCGTACGCAGCGTGTCGAGGATCGTGTCCCAGTCGTCCGACAGATCGATGCTCGCGATCTCGTTGCGGGGAATCATGATGTCTTCGACAGTGGCGCTTTCGAGATCGAGCAGCGTTCCGAGCAATCGCTGCTGGGAGTACGGGACCACCGTGCTCGCCGCGGTGCGAAGCTGCTCGGAGCTCACTTTGGGCTCGTCCTGTCCGTCGAGAAGCTGTAGGAGCCGTTTCGAGATCAGATTCGCCAGAGTGGTGAGCGGTAGAAACAAACGCACGAGCCCGCTCATCACCCAGGCCGCCGGCAACGCGATCTGATCCGCGTAGCGCGAGCCGATCGATTTAGGGACGACTTCGCAGCCGACGAGGATGACCATGGCGAGCACTGCGATCGCCGGCACGAGCGTCCACTCGGAGCCGTTGCGCAGCGTAACCACGGCGGTCAAAGACGCCGTGATCAACAGCACGATCGTCTTGCAAACGAGGATGACGCCGAACAGTCGCTCCGGTTCGGTGAGGAGTTTTTCTGCAAGACGTGCGCTGCGATTGCCGATGCGAGCGTTGTGGCGCAGGCGATAACGATTGACGCTGAGGAAGGCCGCTTCCGCGCTCGTCAGCAGCGCGTGCATCACGAGGAGGAGCAGCAGGGCGAGCAACGCTCGCAACGGCGTTTCGGACACGACCGCGTCCATGCGTCAGTCCTTGGAGTTCTCAGTTCGCATCGACCGACGACGCAGCTCGTTATCCCCAATGACGGCCAAGAATGGATTCGAGTACGAGCTTCGATCCGAAATACGCCAGGCCGAGCAGCGCAAAGCCGCTCAGCGTCCAGCGCATGGCGGTTCGTCCGCGCCAGCCGAACCGCCACCGCCCGAACAAGAGGACGGCAAACACGACCCAGGCCAGGCACGAGAGGATCGTCTTGCGGCTCAGGTCCTGCGCGAACATGTCCTCGACGAAAATGAAACCGCTGAAGAGTGCGAGCGTCAGCACCGCAAATCCGGCACCGAGCGCGTAGAACGTACCCGACTCGAGCGCCTCGACCGAAGGCAGGATCGCCAACTTGCCGAGCGGCTTGCGGCTGCGCAGGCGCCGGTCTAGCAACGCAAGCGCCACCGACATCGCGGCAGCGATCGTGAGCAGCGCATAAGCGAAAGTCGAGAGCACGATGTGAGCGGCAATCTCCCAGTTGCGCCGCTCGAGCGCAAAACTGCCGGGGCCTCCGTTCGTAACGGCAGCGACGACTCCCGCAATCATGAGGAGGACAGCAGCGATGCCTGCGAAGCGAGGTTTACGCCACGACAGGACCAGCGCGATGGCGCCGATCGGCAGGCCGATGAGCGAGGCTGTTTCCGCCATCGTGAAAGTGGGCTCCGATCGCTCGAACAGGCTTTGCCAGAGCAGCGCAACGTGCAGCGCGATGGCGACGATGCCGAGCGCAAGTCCGGCGATGCGCCGGCCCCGCGCGCCGGTTTCATGGATTCGATACATGCTCGAGCCCAGCCAGAGCGCGCTGGCGAGGTAACAAGCTGCTGAGAGAAGTGCTAACACATTCGTCACTTAGGGAAACGCCGGACTCGAAGGCTACAGGCAACCGCCGCCCGACGGCTAGCGCGGGGCTGCGGGAGCACCGCCACAGGGCTTGGGGCTCAGCCTTCAGCCTTAGATGGCGCCTGCTTTCGCAACTTCCGCTGACGCTGTAGCCTCGCCGTTTTCTCCAACCTATTGAGTTTCGCATGTTCGACAAGCTGACCGAGCGTCTGCAGGGCGTCGTCGACAGTCTGCGCGGCCGCGGACGGCTCACCGAGGAGAATATTGCCGATACCTTGCGCCAAGTGCGCATGGCGCTGTTAGAGGCAGATGTTGCGCTGCCCGTCGTCAAGTCGTTCGTCGAGTCGGTCAAGGCCAAGGCGGTTGGGCAAGAGATCGAGAAAAGCCTGACGCCGGGTCAGGCGCTCATCAGCCTGATTCATCAGGAGCTGATCGCACTGATGGGCGAAGGCGTACGCCCGCTCAACTTGCGGGCTCGGCCGCCAGTCGTGATTCTGCTCGCAGGACTTCAGGGCGCAGGTAAGACGACCTCCGCCGCCAAGCTCGCCAAATGGCTCAAAGAGAATGAGCGCAAGCGCGTGCTGCTCGCGAGCACGGACGTTTACCGTCCGGCTGCGATTCTGCAGCTGCAGCGACTGGCGGAGCAGCTCGGGATCGCGTTCTATCCCTCCGATCCGCAAAAAAGCGCTGTCACGCTTGCCAAAGAAGCGCTCGAGGAAGCTCGCCGGTCCTTGTTCGATGTGTTGATCGTCGATACCGCTGGGCGATTGCACGTCGACGACGAGATGATGAGCGAGGTGCGCGAAATCGCGGCGGCGGTCTCGCCGACGGAAACGCTCTTCGTCGTCGACAGCATGGCCGGTCAAGATGCGGTGAATGCAGCACGTGCGTTCGGTGCCGCGCTGAACTTGACTGGCGTCGTCCTCACGAAGACGGATGGCGATGCACGCGGCGGCGCCGCACTGTCCGTGCGACAAGTCACCGGCAAGCCCATCTTGTTCATGGGCACGGGCGAGAAGACAGATGCGCTCGAGCCCTTCCATGCCGAGCGCGTGGCCTCACGCATTCTCGGCATGGGCGATGTGTTGTCGCTCGTCGAGAACGTCACGCGCACCGTCGATCGCGAACAAGCCGAAAAGCTCGCCCGCAAGCTGAAGAAGGGCAAAGATTTCGATCTGGAGGACTTGCACGACCAATTGCTACAACTGGAGAAGATGGGCGGGCTCTCTTCGCTCCTCGACAAGCTTCCGGCGCAACTCGTCGGCAAGGCAGGTCAATTGCCGCAGGCGAATGACAAGGAGATCAAGCGCCAAGTGGCGATCATCCGCTCGATGACGCCCAGCGAACGCCGCTACCCGAAGACGATCGACGCTTCCCGCAAGCGGCGTATCGCAGCCGGTTCGGGTGTACCCGTTTCGGAAGTCAACAAGCTCCTGAAGAACTACCTGCAGATGCAGAAGGTGATGAAGAGCATGACGAAGGGCGGCGGGCTCGCCCGCATGATG
>DATCLP010000478.1:0-3247 GCA_036563855.1 Steroidobacteraceae bacterium
ATCCATAGCTTCCTTCGGCGGGCGGCTTGATTTGGTTGGTCGTCGCCTCTTGCAGATACCACTCCGGAATGACTTGTTTTTCGCCTGCTTTACCTCCCTCGAGCATGAACAGACCGAGCCGACCGTAATCGCGTAACGTCACGCTCATGCAGCAACCGCCGCGTTCAGCGCCGCCGCGATCCACCATCCAAATGGCATCGCGTTCCATACCGTACGGTTGCCAGATTTTTTCGGAGAGATACTCCGCGAGTCCCTTGCCCACGGCATTGGCCACCAACAAGCCGGCCATGTCGGTCTCGCCCGTTTTGTAGACGAACTTCGTGCCGGGCTTCGCCTCGCTCGGAAGCCGCCGCATGTAGCTCACGAGCGGATTCATGCCCGGCTCGCCCGGCCACGACGAGGCACGCGCAACGTCCGAGTTTGGATCCGCGTAGTCCTCATTCCATTTCACGCCGGAGGTCATCGTGATGAGCTGACGGATATTCACGCCGTCGTAGCCGCTGCCGGCGAGTTGCGGCACGTACTTGGTGACGGGCTCGTCGAGCGATTGGATATAGCCGTCTTGAATTGCCGCTCCGAGGAGAATCGCAGTGACGGACTTCGCGACCGAGAACGACGTCCAACGATCCTCCGGCTTACGATCGAATGCATATCGCTCGAGCACGATCTCGCCGTCGTGAATGACGAGCAGACCGGAAAATCGCGCGACCTGCATGAACGCATTCACATCTTCATACGTCGTCCCGCGCCAAGTGATGCGAGGCTGCAGTTGTGTCGACGCGACCGGCAACTCACGAACCTTCGCACCGCGTTTGACGACCCGCGTCGGATACACCTCCTCGATGCGCCGATAGACCTGCAGCTGCTCATCGAGCGACAGCCTGAGGAGCGAGCGCGTCGCGCTCGAGTATTGCGGGCCCGGCGTGCCTGCGCAGCCGACGACGCCGAGAGAAATGAACAGCAGCAAAAGCGCGCTTCGTTTCATATGAGGCCTCGTCGAATGACGTACAGAATTCTGCACCGGATGACGAGCGGCGCACAGTCGCGGATCAGTAGCGTCGACGAAGCGCGGCGAATTCGAGGGCGAGGCAAACCACGGAGTGGTTCGATGGGCCTCTGACCTTCATTTCCTACGAACTGGGGACGCCATCAGAATCGTTTGAATGAGCGCGACAACCGCACTATTCGTGACGGCGCATCGAGAGCTGGAGGGCGTCCCCGGTTCGGAGAAATGGTGGCCAGGGGCGGAATCGAACCACCGACACGCGGATTTTCAGTCCGCTGCTCTACCAACTGAGCTACCTGGCCGATTGGACGGCTGGGCGCTTGGGCCCGGGCTTCGGCCAGACGGCCGGAGGGGCGCGTATTAAAACGGTGCCCTCCCGGTCCGTCAAGGCAAAAGGTTGACTAGGGCTGTCAACCTATCGTGGAAAGCTCCTCTTCAGCAGCTTAGCGCTGCGGCGGTGTCCGCGTAAGCCGCGGATTCGTAAAGGCTCGTGCCGATCGCCAGCCGGCGGAAGCTCACGGCGTTTGCAACTTTTTCGGCGGTGAGGCGTTCGGCCTTGACACATATATAAGAGGACGGCCGATGGCCCGAGTGGAATCGCGGGATCCAGCAAGGGCGGATCCGACCACGTCGCTGGCGCAGGCCTTCGACCGGGTTCGCGCAACGACCGAAGCGCTCTGTGCGCCGCTCGCGATCGAGGACTACGTCGTGCAAAGCATGCCGGATGCGAGTCCGGCGAAGTGGCACCTCGCGCACACGACGTGGTTCTTCGAGCAATTCATTCTCAAACCGCACGTTCGCGACTATCGATCGGCGCATCCGCGCTACGACTATTTGTTCAACTCCTATTACCAGAGCGTCGGGCCGATGCATGCACGGCCGCGCCGCGGCTTGCTGACGCGGCCGACGGTGGCTGACGTGATGGAGTACCGCGCGCGAATCGACGACCACATGCGAACGCTGCTCGCATCGGACGTCGATCCGCAGATCGCTGCATTGACGCAGCTCGGATTGAATCACGAGCAGCAGCATCAAGAGCTGCTGCTGACGGACATCAAGCATCTGTTCTCGTGCAATCCGCTGTTGCCTGCGTATCGACCTCGCAGCGGATCGATCGCACAGAGCACACCGACGCCCATGCGTTTTTGCACGTTCGATGGCGGCATCGCACAGATCGGCGCAACGGACGACACAGGCTTCGCCTTCGACAACGAAAGACCGCGGCACAATGTGTACGTCGAGCCGTTCGCGCTTGCGAACCGGCTCGTAACGAACGGCGAATTCGCGGAATTCATTCGCGACGGTGGTTATCAACGTGCCGATGTGTGGCTGTCCGACGGTTGGGCGACGGTGACGGAGCAATCCTGGACACGCCCGCTCTACTGGTCCGAAGGCCTCGACGCCGAATTCACGTTGCACGGACTGCAGCCGCTCGATCCTGCAGCACCCGTGTGCCATCTCAGCTATTACGAAGCGGATGCGTTCGCTCGCTGGGCAGGCGCACGCTTGCCGACCGAAGCGGAATGGGAGATCGCAGCAGCGAACGCCCCTGTGCGCGGCAACTTGCTCGAAAGCGACTTGCTGCATCCACAGCCAGCGGACGGAAGCATGCGCGACGAGTCGCAGCTTCGACAATTGTTCGGCGATGTGTGGGAATGGACAGCGTCGCCGTATGCGCCGTATCCCGGCTATCGGCCGCCGCCCGGGGCGCTCGGCGAGTACAACGGGAAATTCATGTGCAATCAGCTCGTGCTGCGCGGCGGTTCGTGCGCGACCCCGCGATCGCACATTCGCGCGACCTATCGCAACTTCTTCTATCCGCACGCTCGCTGGCAGTTCATGGGCGTGCGTCTGGCCCGCGACGTTTAACAACCAAAAGGGACATGTGATGCCGAAACTCGAGACTGCTCGACGCAAGACACCTGCGGCCGATAGAATCACGCTCGACACGCTCGAGGGTTTGCGCAGATCGCCCAAACAACTCTCGCCCGTGTGGTTCTACGACGAAACGGGCTCGCGCCTGTTCGACAGCATTTGCGAGCTGCCCGAGTACTATCTGACGCGCACGGAAATGCAGATCATGAACGAGCACGTCGACGAGATGGCAGAGCTCATCGGTCCCAGCTGTGCGCTGATCGAATTCGGCAGCGGCTCGAGCGACAAGACGCGCGTTCTGCTCGCAGCGCTCGAAGACGTTGCTTGCTATGTGCCGATCGATATTTCGCGCGAATATTTGGGCGA
>DATCLP010000479.1:0-3618 GCA_036563855.1 Steroidobacteraceae bacterium
CGCCGGGACTGTCCGTCTGGGCGAAGTTCGTGACGGTCCCCGACAATGCGAGCGTCGTCGAGGTCGTCGGTCAACAATGGAATTGGAGCTACCGGCTGCCCGGACGCGACGGCCAACTCGGTAAGTCGGATGTCCGGCTGATTTCGCTCGACAACCCGTTCGGTCTGGACAAGAACGACCCGGCGAGCCAGGACGATCTGCTGGTCGACTCGCCGAAGCTCCATCTACCCGTCGACAAGCCGGTCAAGCTCGTCCTTCGAGCGAAGGACGTCAACCATCAATTCGCGGTGCCGCAGTTCCGCGTGAAGATGGACATGGTGCCGGGCATGGTCACCTACTTCTGGTTCACGCCGACGCGGACCGGCGAATTCGATGTGCTGTGCGAACAGCTCTGCGGGCTCGCGCATTTCATCATGCGCGGCCGAGTCGTCGTCGATGATCAGGAAGGCTACGACCGCTGGATGGCGTCGCTGCCGACGTTCGCTCAGACTCAGTCGGAAATCTCTGGCGACCCCGCCGCGGGCCAAACGCTGTACGCCACGTGCAGCACGTGCCACGGCGCTAACGCGGAAGGAAATCGCGAACTGAACGCGCCGAAGTTGAGCGGCCAGGCAGCTTGGTATTTGGTGCGGCAGCTCCAGGACTTCAAAGCCGGCCGACGCGGAACGCACGAGCAGGACACTTTCGGCCAGCAGATGGTGCCGTTTGCAAGCCTCCTCACCGACGATGCAGCGATCCGCAATGTCGTCGCCTACATCACCTCGCTCCCGGAGGTGCGTCCGCAAGCGACGGTCGCAGGCAATCCGGAGCGCGGCGCGAAGACCTACGTCACTTGCGCAGCATGTCATGGCGCACAGGGTCAAGGCATCTGGTCGACGCGCGCACCGCGCCTCGCGAATCAAAGCGATTGGTACTTGGAGCGGCAGATCAAGAACTTCCGCGATGGGATCCGCGGTTCTCATCGCGAAAACTTCGACGGCGCGCAGATGGCCGCCATCTCGAAGTACCTGAGGGACGACCAAGCCATCACCGACTTGATCGATTACATCCACACGCTGGGCGCCGGAAGCTGACGCTGAAGGCTGAAGGCTGAGACTGAAGGCTGAAGACTGAAGGTAGGGGGCTGCAGACTGAAGATCGGAAACTGAAGGCTCGAGAGAAAACCTTAACCCACAGCCTTCAGCCTACAGCCTTCAGTCTGCCCGGAGGGCGTAAGAATGGCTTTCGTTGCAATCGCCGATCGCGATCACGAGCACGCGCATGAAGAGCCTCGTACTTGGATTCGCAAGTACGTCTGGAGCCAGGATCACAAGGTGATCGCCATCCAGTACGGCTTGGTTGCGATCGCAATCGGGCTCGTCGCGCTCGTGATGTCGGTGCTGATGCGCCTGCAGCTCGGTTTCCCGAACACGTTCTCGTTCATCTCGCCGCAAGAGTATTACCAGTTCATCACCATGCACGGGATGATCATGGTGATCTATCTCTTGACCGCGCTGTTCCTGGGCGGATTCGGCAACTATCTCATCCCGCTCATGTGCGGCTCGCGCGACATGGTCTTCCCGTACATGAACATGCTGAGCTTCTGGTTTTATCTGCTCGCAGTAATCGTGCTCGTGGTCGGCATGTTCGTGCCCGGAGGTCCGACCGGCGCCGGATGGACGCTCTATCCGCCGCAAGCGATCTCGGCGGGCACGCCCGGCGTGAGCTGGGGCATTGTCAGCATGCTCGTCTCGCTCGCGATCTTCATCGTCGCGTTCACGATGGGCGGCTTGAACTACGTGACGACGATCCTGCAGGCGCGCTGCCGCGGCATGACGCTGATGCGCATGCCGCTGTCGGTGTGGGGAATCTTCACCGCGACGATCCTCGGTCTGCTCGCGTTCCCGGCGCTGTTCGTCTCGGCAATCATGATGTTGCTCGATTTGGTCGCGGGCACGAGCTTCTTCATGCCGGCCATGATCTCGATGGGCGAGACGACGCAATACAGCGGCGGAAGCCCGCTCCTGTTCCAGCACCTGTTCTGGTTCTTTGGGCACCCCGAGGTCTACATCGTCGCACTGCCTGCGTTCGGCATCGTCTCGGATCTGCTGAGCACGCACGCGCGTCACAACATTTTCGGCTACCGAATGATGGTGTGGGCGATTCTCGCGATCGGCTGCTTGAGCTTCGTCGTGTGGGCGCACCACATGTACATCAGCGGCATGAATCCGTATTTCGGCTTCTTCTTCGCAACAACGACGCTGATCATCGCGGTGCCGACCGCCATCAAGGTCTACAACTGGGTGCTCACCGTGTGGCGCGGCGACGTGCATCTCACCGTGCCGATGCTGTTCGCGATCGGTTTCATCTTCACGTTCATCAACGGCGGGTTGACCGGACTGTTCCTCGGCAACGTCACGGTCGATGTGCCGCTGTCGGGCACGTACTTCGTCGTCGCACACTTCCACATGGTGATGGGCGTATCGCCGATTCTCGTCGTTTTCGGTGCGATCTATCACTGGTATCCGAAGATGACGGGCCGAATGCTCAACGAAACGTTGGGCAAGTGGCACTTCTGGCTCACGTTCCTCGGCACCTATTCGATCTACCTGCCGATGCACTACCTCGGCATCATGGGCGTGCCGCGCCGCTACTACGCCTACGACAACAGCATCGAGTTCATTCCGAGCTCCGTACAGATCGCGAACGAGTGGATCACCATCTCCGCGATCATCGTGGCCGTCGTGCAGCTGATCTTCCTGTTCAACCTCATCTGGTCCTATCGGCACGGCAAGGAGGCGGGTCCGAATCCTTGGCGGGCGACGACACTCGAGTGGCAAACCCCCGATACGCCGCCGAAGCACGGCAATTGGGGCAAGCACCTGCCCGTCGTCTATCGCTGGGCATACGACTACAACGTGCCGGGCGCGCCGGAGGACTTCATTCCGCAGAACGTACCGCCGAGTGCGCAAGCGCCGGCCGGTAGTCACGATCACGGGCCGAGGCCATGAACCTGAGCGTCGCCGTCGGCGCCCTGATCGCCGGCATCGTCGTCTGGGCGATCATCGTCCGACAGCTCACGGTCAAGCCGTGGGAGCTGCAGCCGGCCGGCCCGACCGATGAGAAGACGGAAGAAGACTTCTCTCGGCCCAAGACGATCAAGGTCGGGCTGTGGGTCCTGCTCGCAGTCATCACGTCGTTGTTCTCGCTGTTCATCGCCGCCTACTACGTCAGGATGGGCGGCCATGGCGAAACGCTTGCGATCGATTGGACGCCGGTTTCCGAGCCTCGCATCTTGTGGTTCAACACGGCGCTGCTCGTCGCCAGTAGCGTCGCAATGCAATGGGCGCGTGCAAACGTGCTGCGCGGTCGTGCCCGCGGTGCTTTCAACACGCTTCTGATCGCGGGCCTTGCAACGCTCGCATTCCTCGCCGGCCAATTATCTGCTTGGCAACAGTTGGCGGCGGCAGGCTTCTTCAGTCCGCGCAATCCGGCGTTGGCGTTCTTTTATTTGCTCACAGCGGTGCACGGCGCTCACTTGCTCGGCGGACTGTTCGTTTGGGCGCGCACGCTGCTGCGCATGCGGCGCCGCGATTACGAGCTGATCGACGCACGCTTGAGCATCGAGCTGTGCGCCGT
>DATCLP010000480.1:0-5843 GCA_036563855.1 Steroidobacteraceae bacterium
GGCATGCTCGGGGAGCGCGCGCCGATCGAGCATTACGACGTGACGAAGTGGCTGCGGACCATGCACGTGAACGTGAACGTACCGTTCATCCTCACGCAACGTTGCATGCCCTTGCTTCGCAAATCGTCGGATCCGTCCATCATTTTCACATCGAGCGGAGTGGTTCCGCGGCCGCGCGCGTATTGGGGCGCTTACCTCGTCTCGAAGTGGGCGACTGACGGCTTGATGCGAATGCTCGCCGATGAGCTCGAGTCGCAACCGCGCATGCGAGTGAACAGCATCAATCCCGGAAAGGTGCGCACGAACATGCGACTGCAGGCCTACCCGGCCGAGGATCGAACGGCGCTGCCCGAGCCGGAATCGGTTGTCGTGCCGTATCTGTATCTACTCGGTCCTGACAGCCAGGGCGTCACCGGCCAGACCGTCGAGTGCCAATGAGGCGACGAGGCTGGTGCCGTGCTGCGACCTGGCTGTGCCCGGGGCGATGCTCGTGATCCGAACGAGGCGCCTTGAGCCCCGCAAGCGCATAGAGCTTCTCGAGCTCTTCCGCCGATAGCTCGCGATGCCTGCCGCGCGGTAAATCGCGGGGAAGCTCCAAAGGTCCAAAACGCACTTGCATCACACGGCTGACGCCCAAGCCGCGCGCCTCGAACAACGCGCGCACTGCGGCACGCCGATGCGCTCGCGGAGAATCGACACGAAACCACCGATTCGCGCCGCTCCCGCCCAAATCTTCGATGCGATCGAATTCGATGACTTGTTCGTCGTAGTGAACGACTCGCGGGATGCTCTCGACATCGAAGTCGGGATCCGGCACGAGCACGCGCACCGCATAAGACGTCGGAATGCTTTCCGAGCGACGGCGCAGCGCGTCGCAGAGACGGCCATCCGTCGTGGCGAGCAGCAAGCCGCTGTCGCCGCGCTGCATCGCATTGATCGCGAGCCAGCGTGCGCCGCGCACGCGCGGTAAGCGTTCGAGCACGGTTTCTGTCTCGAGATGCCCGCCGACTTCGCCCGTTTCGATACGAGCCTCTACGGGCTGGCCCGGAGGTTTGTGATAGATCAGTACTTTCGGCCTGATGTCGATCCGCAGGCGCGACGTGACGTCCCTACCATCGACGATCACCCGATCGCCATCGACGTAGCGGTCTCCAGGCTGTGCGGGCCGATCGTTCAGGAGAACGCGGCCGGCGAGCATCCATTTCTCGATCTCGCGCCGCGAGCCGAAGCCATGTTGCGCCAACAGCTTGTGAAGCCGTTCCGACATATCACCGATCAACGCAGCGCCGTAGCATCGCGACGCTATTCTTGATCGCGCGGAGGTTCGCTGATGCGACGCCCTTCGTCAGCATCGGCTGCGACGAGCGTGGGCGTGACTTCCTCGTCGTCCTCATCGGCGTCGGCAGACAGCTCAGGATCCTCTTGCGCCGATTCCGCCGCCGCTTCCTCGTCGGCATTCGACTCCGCCGCTTCCTCCACGGGGTTCGCCGCCTCTTGAGCAGCGTCGTTGCCGGCCTCGACATCGCCTGCCGGCAGCTCGAGCTGCACGCCGATCGTCTCGACATCACGCAGCTCGGCGAGCGTCGGCAACTGATCCAGGCTCTTCAGGCCGAAGTAGTCGAGAAACTCCCGCGTCGTGCCGAGCAGCTCCGGACGGCCGGGCACTTCGCGGTGACCGACGACGCGGATCCAGTTGCGTTCCATCAGCGTGCGCATGATCGTCGAACTGACGGAGACACCACGGATTTCCTCGATCTCGCTGCGCGTGATCGGCTGGCGGTACGCGACGAGCGCCAACGTTTCGAGCAACGCGCGCGAATACTTCGCGGGCCTCTCCTGCCAGAGGCGCGAGACGATGTCGACGCATCGCTGACGAACTTGAATACGCCAACCGCTCGCGACTTCAACGAGCTCGATGCCGCGTTCGGCGTAGTCCTGCGCGAGCGCATCGAGCGCGGCTTGGAGCTGCTCCTTGGACGGGCGCTCCCGCTCGTCGAACAATTCGAGCAACTGCTGCGTGGACACGGGCCGCCCCGCTGCAAGCAGCGTTGCCTCGATCGTGATCTTCAGATCGTGTTCGTTCATGGATCTTGTCTCGTAGTGTCGTCGTGGTCGCCCGCGTCGGTCACTCTGTCGTCGCCCGACGACGCGTCGTCTCGAAGCGATTCGTTATCGCTGTTGTCAGCCGCTTCGCGCACGCCCTCGCCTTCTTGCGCTTCAGCTGAGACTTGCGCGGATGCGTCCGCGACAACTGCGTCCTCGACCGCTTCTTCGACGGTGAACTCCAATTCTTCGTCGTCTTCCTCGTCTTCGTCCGGATGCGCCGGCTGCGCAAGCGCCGCAACATTCTCGGCATCTGCATCCGTCATGTCCGAGTCGTCGTTGTCGGCCACGACCGTCAAATGACGCGCGCCGCTCGCCGGCCGCACGTGAATCGGCGCATAGGGCTCTGCTTGGACGATTTCGATGAGCCCTTCTTTCATGAGCTCGAGCATGGCAACGAACGTCACGGTGACGCCCATGCGGCCTTCTTCGGGCTTGAACAACCGAACAAACTCCACGAATGCGGACTCGCGCAGCGCGCTCAGGATGTCCGACATCCGCTGACGGACGGAGAGGCGTTCGCGCTGAATATGATGATGGGCGAACAGCTCCGCACGCTGGAGCACGTCTCTGAAAGCGAGCAGCATTTCCTGCAGCGTCACCTTCGGCGGAATGCGCACGACCTTGCGCTCGGCAAGCTCGGCCGAAGCGATCAGCGTGTCGCGCTCCATACGAGGCAGACGATCCAGATCCTCCGCGGCCTTCTTGAAGCGCTCGTATTCCTGCAAGCGGCGAACGAGCTCTGCGCGCGGATCCTCTTCCTCCTGTCCGTCGGCGGTCTGCGGCCGCGGCAGGAGCATGCGGGATTTGATCTCTGCAAGCATCGCCGCCATCAGCAGGTATTCGCCTGCTAGCTCGAGCTGCAGCTCCGTCATCACCTCGATGTACTGCATGTACTGTCGAGTGATTTCGGCGATAGGGATGTCGAGGATGTCGAGGTTCTGTCGCCGGATGAGGTAGAGCAGCAGATCGAGCGGACCTTCGAAGGCCTCGAGGAAGACTTGCAGCGCATCCGGAGGGATGTACAAGTCCTTCGGCAGCTCCGTGATCGGCTCGCCTTCGACGATCGCGAACGGCATCTCGGTCTGTTGGGGCGGCGTCTCGAACGTGTTCTGTTCGAGCATCGAACCGGTGTTCTCGACGAGCTTCAGCTCGGGTTTCATGAGCGCACTCCGTGCGCTGGCGACAGGCTATAGGCGACAGGCGACAGCATGGAAAGCGATGAAGGCACTCCGGGCGCGAACTGAAGGCGACAGGCGACAGGAAGCGGCAAGGAACGCAATGCGCCGTGCGCCGACGACAGGCGACGGCTCACGAGCGACCGCGAGAGAACGCGTCGCGCAGCAAGAACGATTGTCATGTGTAATTTGAGCATTCTTCCTCGACTCGAGCTCGAAATCGTCGCCTTGGGCTTTGTCAGCGGCTCGTAGCCTGTGGCCTGTGTCGCCTACCGATACACCAGCCCCATCGCCTGCTGGACTTCCTCGAGCGTTTGGCGCGCAACGTCACGCGCCTTCTCGCACCCTTCTGCAATGATGCCGCGGACCAGGTCGCGATTCTCTTCGAATTCCTGCGCACGCTGACGAATCGCAGAAATTTCCGCAACGACGGCATCGGCCAACCGCTGCTTGCAATCCAAGCAGCCGATGCCGGCGCTCCGACATCCCTGCTGCACCCAGGCCTGAGTGTCCGCGTCCGAGAAGATCTTGTGAAGATCCCAAACCGGACATTTATCGGGATCGCCCGGATCCGTGCGTCGGACGCGTGCTGGGTCGGTCTGCATCGTCCTGAGCTTCTTGACGACCGAATCCGGGTCCTCGCGCAGGCCGATCGTGTTGTTGTAGGACTTGGACATCTTGCGGCCGTCCAGTCCCGGCACCTTCGGCGTGGACGTAAGCAGCACTTCCGGCTCCACGAGGATGGTGCGACCAGTGCCCTCCAGGTAACCGATCAGCCGTTCGCGATCCGCAAGTGTCAGCCGCGCATTGCCCTCGAGCAACGCCCGTGCTTTTTCGACCGCCTCTGCATCGCCCTTTTCCTGGTACAGCCTGCGCAGCTCCTTGTAGCGAGTGCCGTTGCGGCTGCCGAGGCTTTTGATGGCCTTTTCGACCTTGACCTCGAAATCCGGCTCGCGGCCGTACAAGTGATTGAAGCGCCGGGCGACTTCGCGCGTGATCTCGACATGCGCGATCTGATCTTCGCCGACCGGCACGTACGCGGTCTTGTAAAGCAGGATGTCCGCGCTCTGCAGCAGCGGATAGCCCAGGAAGCCGTAGGTGGCGAGATCCTTGTCCTTGAGCTGCTCCTGCTGGTCCTTGTATGTCGGCACGCGCTCGAGCCAACCGAGCGGCGTGATCATCGAAAGCAACAAGTGCAGCTCTGCGTGCTCCGGAACGCGCGATTGGATGAACATCGTCGAGCTCGCCGGATTCAGGCCCGCTGCGAGCCAGTCGATGACCATGTTCCAGACATTGTCTTCGAGGGTCGCCGTGTCTTCGTACCCCGTCGTCAGCGCGTGGATGTCGGCGACGAAGAAGTAGCACTCGTACTGATACTGCAGCTCCGTCCAATTCTTGAGAGCTCCGAAATAGTTGCCGAGATGGAGCGCGCCGGTCGGGCGCATGCCGGAAAGAACTCGTCGGTTGCTCGTGGTACTTGCGCTCAAATCAGTGCCCTTCGAGCCCGCCGCACCACCCGTGCGCAGCAGGCGTAGTGAATTCAAGGTGTTATACGAACTTTCTAGACAACGCAGGCGATGTTCGTTGGTGGCCTCCGATTATACGGAGGATGCACGGCGAGTGACGGACGGCGCGAATCGCGCGCTCACGTCTCGAACACGCCGACGTCGCCCTTACCGCGACGGAGAACGACGGGCGCAGGGCCTTCTAGGTCGATCACGCTCGTCGGCTCCAGACCGCAGTTGCCGCCATCGATGACCGCGTCCACGACGTGATACAGGCGCTCTTGAATTTCTCGCGCGTCAGTCATCGGATAGGGATCGCCGGGCAAGAGCAATGTCGAGCTCATGATCGGTTCGCCCAGTTCCTCGAGCATGAGCTGCGGAACGCGATGGTCGGGCACGCGGATACCGATGGTCCGACGCTTCGCATTCTGTAGACGCTTCGGCGTCTCCCGGGTCGCCTGAAGGATGAACGTATACGGTCCTGGCGTGAATGCTCGCAGCGTGCGGTACTGCCGGTTGTCGACACGTGCATAGCGCGCGATTTCCGACAGGTCGCGGCAGACGAGCGTGAAATGATGATGCTTGTCCGTTTGCCGGATCCGCGAGATGCGCTCCATCGCCGCCTTGTCGCCGATGTGGCAACCCAGCGCGTAACAGGAATCCGTGGGGTACACGACGATGCCGCCGTTTCGGATGACGTCGGCAACCTGTCTGATCAGCCGCCGCTGCGGGTCTTTGGGGTGAATCTCGAAGAATCGACTCGGCATTCGCGTCGAGCGCTAGTTCGGTGTCGGCGAAGTCTTGACGGTGTCGGTGCGGGGCGCCGGTACGCAAATATCGGCGCCGGCTGCAAGGATGCGATGCCAAGCATGATCGGCGGCGGCTATGATAGCGGCCCGTTTCAGCCTTTCCCAACCGATGCAGATCCTCTTCGAGCTATTTCCGCTTCTCGCCTTTTTCGTGGCTTACAAGCTCGCGGGGATTTATGTCGCGACCGCCGTCATCGTAGTCGCGGTCGGTCTTCAGGTGGGCTATCGCCTGGTGCGCCGCCATAAGC
>DATCLP010000481.1:0-8240 GCA_036563855.1 Steroidobacteraceae bacterium
GCCTTGAACCGTGCGGATGCGATTGATGTAGCTCGCCGGCAAGCTCTGGATGATCGACACCTTGTTGATCGTGATCAGACGATCCTGGCCGGCGATGCCCGTCGAACCGGTGAGCGCGAACCGCATCGCTTCGAGAATCCCGAACAACAGGAACGCAACGACGATCGACGCCAACGTCAGCGCAGCGCGCAACGGCTTGCGCCGCAAGTTCGCCCACAGCAACGGCAGGTACTTCATCTTCGGAATGCCTCCTCGAGCCGCGTATCAGCGGGACTCGAGCTGACCCTTGTTCAAGTGCAGCGTACGTTTGGCGCGCGCGGCCGCGTGGGGGTCGTGAGTGACCATGATGATCGTCTTTCCCTGTTGCTCGTTCAGCGCTTGCAAGAGATCGAGGATCTCATCGCCCGACTTGCGGTCGAGATCGCCCGTCGGCTCGTCGCACAGCAGCAGATCGGGATCCGAGACGATCGCCCGCGCAATGCCTACACGTTGTTCCTGTCCGCCGGACAACTCGCTCGGTTTGTGTTTCGCACGGTCGGCCAAACCGACGAGCTTCAAGGCGGCCGCGACACGCTTACGCCGCTCGGCAGCGGAAAGTTTCGTCAGCAAGAGCGGCAGCTCGACGTTTCGCTCCGCGCTCAGCATCGGCAATAAGTTGTACATCTGAAATACGAACCCGATGTGCCGCGCGCGCCAGCGGCCGAGCTCGGCTTCGGACATCGTGTCGATGCGCTGACCGCCGATTTCGATCGTTCCGGCCGTCGGTCGATCGAGACCGCCGATCAGATTCAAGAGCGTCGACTTGCCGGACCCGGACGGGCCCATCAATGCGAGAAATTCGCCCGCCGGAACTTCGAGATCTAGCGATACGAGCACGTGGACGACCTCCGCGCCGCGCCGGTAATCCTTCGCGACGCCGTGAAGCCGTACGATGCTCGCATTGCTCATCATCCTTCTTTGACCTTGACCGGCACGCCGTCGGCGAGACCCTCGACGGGTCGTGCAACGACGACTTCGCCGGCATTGATGCCGGACAACACATCGACCTGACCGTCACGCTCTGCGCCGACACTGACGGCGACACGTTCGACGCGATCGTCGGTGATGCGCCACACGTATGAAGTCTGACCCTCTCTAAAGACGCTCGAGGCAGGAATACGCACGGCCGGCCGCGCCGGCGCCCCTGCAGCGGCGTTCGTCCGAGAATCGTCGAGGAAGCTGACCTTCACGCCCATGTCCGGAAGAATGCGCGGCTCTAGCTCATCGAATCCGATACGCACGCGTACTGTCGCCTTCTGGCGATCCGCAGTCGGGACGATGTTGATCACATGGCTCGGGATCTGCCAATCGGGATACGCATCGAGCACGGCGATGGTTCTCTGATTGGGCTTGACCCGGTTGATGAACGCCTCGTTCACGTCGACTTCGATCTCGCGCGAGCTCATGTCGACGATCGTCGCAATGCCGGTGCGCGTGTAACCGCCGCCAGCGGAGATCGGCGAGACCATTTCTCCCGGCTGCGCATCTTTCGACACGACGACGCCGTCGAACGGTGCGCGGATGATCAAGTCGGCAAGCTCCTGCTGACGTACGCGAACAGAGCTTTCGGCAACCTTGACGTCGCTCTTGAGCGCTTCGAGCCGCGCTAGCAGCGCTCGATACTCCGATTGCGCTGCATCGAGCTGAGATTCGCTCACGAGTTTGTCCGCACGCAGCTTCTCGAGACGCGCCACGTTGCGCGCAGCCTCTTCGACGCGCACTTGGATCTCTTCCAGATCTTTGCGGGCGGCTTCGAGCTGACGCTCGGCGAGAACGAGCTGCGGCCGAACGGTCGAATCGTCGAGCGTTGCGAGCACCTGGCCTTCTTGGACTTCCATGCCTTCTTCGATGAGCACTTCGGCGATGCGGCCGGTCGTCTTCGCAGACACGGTCGCTTGCCGTCGGGCAACGACGTAGCCCGATGCATTCAACACCGCGGGACCGCTGCTGCCTGTTCCTCCGTTGGCAGCGACCGCGGTCGCCGCCTGCACTTCGATAGCGTTGTCGCGCAGCAGGGCATAGACGCCCGCGATCACGGCAAGCACGAGCACGGCAACGATCAACCATTTGTAAATCGGGCTCGAACCGCCGTGCTCGGGTTCGGGCGTCCGTTCGATCCTCAAGCTGTCGAGCGCGTTCTGGTCGAAGGACATGCTGCTGCGTCGATTGTTATTGGAGAGGCCGAGATTCTAAGCCTCGTAATGCGCGGCATTAAAGGCAGATCGGCGAGCTGCGTTGGTTTACCGGTGAATTCCGATCAGGACTCGCCGGTCCACATCTCGGGTAGAAAAATTTTTGCGGCCCGCTCCGGAATACACGAGCCACGCGGGCCCACAACTGCTCTGCAGTTTTCGCCTTACGAGTGAGCTGCTTGTCGCGCGGTCGTTCGCGGACCTAGAAGGATCTCATCGGTGATCGGGCTGACCGGCAGCGTGCAATAGAACACCGCGCCTTCGTTCGCCTTGCCTTCCGCCCAGATCCGTCCGCCGTGGCGATCCACGATCCGTGCAACGGTTGCGAGACCAACGCCGGAGCCTTCGAATTCCGACGGAGCATGCAACCGCTGGAACGGTTTGAACAGTTTCTGTGCGTAAGCCATGTCGAATCCGGCGCCGTTGTCGCGCACGTAGAGCGTCGCCATCGAGCCGTGCACTTCCTGGCCGACCTCGATACGTGCGCGCTCCACCTTGGACGTGAATTTCCATGCGTTCGAAACGAGGTTCATGATCAAGTCCGAGATCAACCGCCGATCGCCGTGCACCGCCATGCCCGGTTGAATCGACACCTCCACCTGGCGGCCGGGATCCTTTTGTCTCAGATCGGCGATCACGGATTCGACGATTGCCGAAACGTCCACGATCTCGCGCTTCAGCGTGTGACGCGAAATTCGCGATAGTACGAGCAATGCCTCGATCAGGTCGGACATCTGCTTGACGCTGCCCTGGATGCGCTGCAGCCGCCGACGCTGCTCTTCGGTTGCATTGGCGCCCATCGACAATTCCAGTAAGCCTGCCTGGCCTGCAATCGTCGTGAGCGGAGAGCGCAGATCGTGAGAGACCGAAGCGGTGAACGCTTCGAGCTCGCGGTTGGCGCGAGCGAGCGATTCGTTCGCTTCGCGAAGTTGGCGCTGACTCGGCAGCGAGAGGATGTCGGGCAAATATCGCCACAAGAGCAGCGCGGTCGGTACGAGCGAAGCGGCTGCGAGAATTTTCGCGATCGCCTGCAGCCAATACTGCGTGTGCCAGATGTTCCAGGCTTCGAGCAGATGCATGATGCCCGTCGCCACGACGCCGAGGCCGAACGCGATCAACAACCAATCGATCTTCAGATCGCGACGTCGTCTCGCGATGTAGACGAGGAGGAAGGGAACGGCGAAGCAGGTGATCGCGATGGCGAGGTCCGGAATCGCATGGAGCCAGATCAGAGAGGCAGACCAATCGTATGTCACGCCTGTCGGCAGTAATCGATCTGCGCTCGAATCCGACATTGATCCCCCAGGAGGTCTCTCTTCATTCTAAGCATCGCTTCCGCTGCGGAGCGTTTGAAGCGAGAGCGTAGTCCGAGTCGCGCGCGAATGACATCTACTCGGTTCATGAAAATGGCCGATCGCGCAAATCCAGCAATGCAAGCGTTTTGACGCGAAGACGCGCTGAAAGGCTGCGAGCGGCTCGAACGGCACAAATTTCCCGTCTTTCCGATGTCGCATTTCATGCCGTTCGTGCGTCTATAAAGCGAACAGTCGGATTTGGAAGCGCTTGAGGAGCGCGACGCAACGCGTCTCGTGTAATCAATAAGAAAAATTCAATTTGACCCAGTGCTTGCCGGAAGCCGCGCTGGTACTGATAAGAAAAATTACACGATATGCAGTGTGTCTTGCAGCCAACTCCTCGGGATGGAGGATTGCCACTGTACCAACTGGACGGTTAAAGTACCGTCCAGCCGGTGCAGTTCGGCCGGCTCTCCCCATCTCTCCACGAGCTCCCGGAGGTCGACATTCATGGTCGCCGATCAAGCCAACGTCGGCTCGGCGCGCGAGCGCATTCTCGAAGCGGCTGAGCGCGTCATTACCGAGGTCGGCGCTGCGCGCTTGACGTTGGATGCGGTGGCGCAAGCGGCGGGCGTGAGCAAGGGCGGATTGCTCTATCACTTCCCGTCGAAGGAATCGCTCCTCGTCGCGCTCGCTCAGCGCTACGTGGACAGCATGGATCGCTGCATCAACGAAGCTCGATGCGGGCTTCAGGAGTGCAGCTCGCGCGATCTGAAGGCCGCCATTCTCGGCGTGCTCGGGTCGGATCCGCGCTCGAAGGTGATGGGAGCGATTTTGCTCGCGGCGGCTGCAAACGATTTGGCGCTCTTGGAGGTCATACGAGAGCGCATTGCGGAATACACGGCGGAGATCGAAGCGAACAGCACCGATTTCGCCCGCGCAGCGATCGTCTCGCTCGCCGTGGACGGTTTGAAGATGCGCGAAGCGTTGCGCATCTCGCCGTTCACCGAAGCGCAACGGGAAGAGATCGTACAAGAGCTTTTGAAATTGGCAGACGAAGCTTACAGGTGAAATGCGTATGGAAGATTCGAGTCGACGAGCGTGGCGCCACGGTGTGCTCGGCCTGATTCTCGTAGGTGCGCTGGCAGCGTGCGGCGAGGAGCAGGCGCAGTATGCGCCGCCCCCTCCGGAAGTCGCGGTGCAGACTGTCAACGGAGACGCTGTTCCGCTCGAGCTTACGTACACGGCACGGACCGCTGGTTCGCGCGAAGTGGAAGTTCGCGCGCGCGTAGGCGGCATTCTCCTCAAGCGCCGCTATGAGGAAGGTAGCTGGGTGAAGGCGGGCGAGCCTTTGTTCCAGATCGATCCGGAGCCGCTGCGTGCGAGAGTCGCATCTGCGCGCGCAGAGCTCGCCGTCGCCAAGGCACGCCTCGAAGAAGCGCGACGTCAGCGCGACCGCATCCTGCCGCTCTTCGAGCAGAACGCAGTGAGCCAGAGCCGGCGCGACGAAGCGGTCTCTGCATTCGAGGTTGCGCAAGCGAATGTCTTGGCGGCCGAATCGAATCTGCGCACGGCCGAGCTCGATCTCGAATACAGCGATGTGCGCGCGCCGATCTCGGGGCTGACGAGCCGCGAATACATGTCTGAGGGGAGTCTCGTCTCCACCGATCAGGGCTCGAGCTTGCTCACGCGCATCGTGCAAGTCGATCCGCTGTACGTCGAGTTCTCGGTGCCCGAATCCGAAGCGAGCTTGATTCGAGCGAGCCTTGCTCCCGCCAGCAAGTTGCCGCCGCCGATCGTGAAGCTCGTGCTCGAAGACGGCTCGGAATACCCGGACGCCGCAAACGTGACGTTCGTCGACAACGCCGTCGAGTTGAATTCGGGCACGGTGCGCGTGCGCGCTGTTCTGTCGAATCCTCAGGGCAAGCTACTGCCCGGTCAGTTCGTGCGCGCAAAGGTCGAAGGCGTTCGGCTGACGAACGTCGTCTCCGTGCCGCGCAAGGCAATCATGTCCAACGGACAGGGATCGTTCGTGTACGTCGTCGGCGACGACAGCAAAGTCGAGATGCGGTCGGTGCAACTCGGTCGCAGTATGGGTAACAGCGTGCTGGTCACGCACGGCTTGCAACCGGGCGATCGGTACATCGTCGAAGGCGCGTTCATGCGCGTACAGCCCGGCATGGAAGTCAATCCCGTCTCGATCGACGACGGCGGCGTGCGTCATGCGGAAAGCGAGTCGCAGATCGCTAAGGATCCGGAGGCTGCATGATTTCCCGATTCTTCATCACGCGCCCGATCTTCGCGTGCGTGATCTCGGCGTTCATCGTGCTTGCCGGTCTCGGCGGCATCAGCGCGCTGCCGGTATCGATGTATCCGAACATCATTCCGCCGACGGTGAGCGTCGCGGCGGTCTATCCCGGCGCGACCGCGGAAACGATCGCCGAGACGGTGGCGGCGCCGCTCGAGGAAGAGATCAACGGCGTCGAGAACATGCTGTACATGACGTCCGTCAACTCGGGCGACGGCACGCTCATGATCACGGTCACTTTCGCGGTCGGCACCGATCCCGATCTCGCCACGATCAATGTCAACAATCGCGTGCAGGCGGCGGTCCCCCGATTGCCGGAGGAAGTTCGTCGGCAAGGCGTCATCGTGCGCAAGGCGTCGATGAACTTCCTGATGATCATCGGCATCCTGTCCCCTGACGGCAGCATGAGTCCGCTCGAGCTGTCGAACTATGCCGCTCTCAACATTCTCGACGAGATCCGTCGCGTGCCAGGCGTCGGCGACGTGCAGCTCTGGGGTCAGGAGTACTCGATCCGTATCTGGATGCAGCCGGACAAGCTCGCCCAGCTCGGTCTGACGCCTTCGGATATCGCCGCGGCTGTTCGTCAACAGAACTCGCAGTTCGCGGCCGGACGCATCGGCGTCGAACCGATCGATCTCGACGTCGATTTCACGTATGCGGTGACTGCGCGCGGACGTCTCGAGACGCCCGAAGAATTCGAGCAGATCGTCGTGCACACGACGCCGAGCGGCTCGCTCGTGCGCCTGAAAGACGTCGCTCGCGTCGAGCTCGGTGCCCAGACCTACAACTTCAATTCGTTCGTCGACGGCAAGCAGGCGATCGCGATGGGCGTGATGCTCGCGCCGGGCGCGAATGCGCTCGAGACCGGCCGGGCGATTCGCGCGCGGCTGGATGAGCTCTCGGCGGACTTCCCGCAGGGCCTTGCGTACGACGTCCCGTACGATACGAATCTGTACGTCGAGGAATCGATCAAGGAAGTCATCAAGACGCTGATCGAGGCGATGATCCTCGTGTTCTTCGTTGTGCTGATCTTCCTGCAGAACTGGCGTGCGACGATCATTCCGATGCTCGCCGTGCCTGTCTCGTTGATCGGCACGTTCGCCGCGATGCTGTTGCTCGGCTTCTCGATCAACATGCTGACCTTGTTCGGCATGGTGCTCGCGATCGGCATCGTCGTCGACGACGCAATCGTCGTGCTCGAGAACGTCGAGCGCATCATGCGCACTGAGAAGCTTCCGGCACGCGAAGCAACGATGAAGGCGATGTCCGAAGTGACTCGCCCGGTCATCGCCATCGTGCTCGTACTGACCGCCGTGTTCCTGCCGGTGGCATTCCTCGGCGGCCTCGTCGGCGAGATGTATCGGCAATTCGCAGTGACGATCTCGGTGTCGGTCGCGATTTCCGGATTCGTCGCGCTGACGCTCACTCCCGCTCTGTGCGCGCTGCTGCTGAGTCACGAGCACAAGGTATCCAACCGATTCTTGAACTGGTTCAACGACTGGTTCGGTCGCGTGACGGCCCGCTACACCCAAGGCGTGCAGTTCGTCATGCGCCGCGGCGTGATCGCGGCGTGCGTGTTCGGTGTCATGATCCTCGCGACGATCGGTCTGTTCCGCTTCGTGCCGAACTCACTCGCGCCTCAAGAGGATCAGGGCTACGTGTTCGTCATCGGCGCGTTGCAGGATGCGGCCTCGCTCGATCGCACGACGAAGGCGATCCAACAGGTCGACGACGCCATCCGCAATCATCCGGCGGTCAAGAACACCGTCGGAATCGCCGGCATGGATGCGTTGACGCAGGCGTTCAAGACGAACGGCGGCATCATCTGGCTGCCGCTCAGGCATTGGGATGAGCGCACCGGCAAGCCGGAGATGTCGCCGGATGCGGTGATCGGCTCGGTGTTCATGGAGAGCAGCAAGGTGAAGGACGCGATGTTCTTCGCCGTGCCGCCGCCGCCGATCGAAGGTCTCGGCATGACCGGCGGTTTCGAGGCATACATTCAATCGCGCGGCCGAGGTACTGCGCGCGATCTCGAAGCGGTCGCGCACAAGTTCGTCGCAGCGGCCTCGCAGCGCCCGGAGCTCACCGGCGTGATGACCACGTTCAGCGCGAGCGTGCCGCAGATGCGCATCGATCTCGATCGCGAGAAGGCGATGACGCTCGGCGTTCCGGTGACGGAGGTGTTCGAAACGCTGCAGAGCACGTTCGGAGCGCTGTACGTGAACGACTTCAACCGAAACGGACGCGTGTATCAGGTACAGCTTCAGTCCGAGCCGCGCTTCCGTGCGTTCCCGGAAGACATCCGGAACGTCTACGTACGATCGAAGTCCGGACAGCTCGTGCCGCTGACTGCCGTCGCGTCGATCCGAGAGGTCGTAGGCCCTGAGATCGTCGAACGCTTCAACG
>DATCLP010000482.1:0-1947 GCA_036563855.1 Steroidobacteraceae bacterium
CGTTGAAGCCGCGCGAAGCTGCAGCGCCCTCGAAGTCCTTGCGCGATTTCATCGCGAGCGCGGTCCTCTACGAGGATCGCGATCTACTCGTCGTCAATAAACCGGCAGGCGTGGCCGTCCACGGCGGCAGCGGGTTGAGCCACGGAGTTATCGAAGCGCTCCGTGCCGCGCGTCCGGAGCTCAAAGAGCTCGAGCTCGTGCATCGGCTGGATCGCGACACGAGCGGTTGCCTGCTCGTCGCAAAGCGCCGCGCCGTGCTGCGCGAGCTGCACCGAAGCCTGCGCGAGCGCGAGATGGAGAAACACTATCGCGCGCTCGTGGCAGGGCGTTGGCCGTTCGGCAAGAAGGCCATCGACCTGCCGCTGAAAACGAACTCGAAGCGAGGCGGCGAGCGGGTCGTACGTGTGCACCCGGAAGGCCAAGAGGCCGTATCGGTCTTCGAGCCCATTCAGCGATTCGGCAAGCTTGCGACGTTGCTCGACGTAAAGATCGGGACCGGCAGAACGCATCAGATCCGCGTCCACGCGGCGCATGCGGGATATCCGATCGCCGGCGATGAAAAATACGGCGATCGGCAGCGGGATGCGCAGCTCCGAGCGCTCGGACTGAATCGGATGTTCTTGCACGCTTATTCGATTGCGTTTCAGCGCGCCGGAACGAACGAATGGTTCACTGCGACTGCACCGCTACCGGATGACTTGACTGCCTTGTTGGATCGGCTTGCCGAGGTGTCGCGAATGAAAGCAAGAACTTGAAGCGCTGTTAGGGCACCGAGAATCCTGCACGACGCAACGCACCCGCAAGCCAGATCAGCGGCAGCCCGATCAATCCAGTCGGGTCGTTCGATTCGATGCGCTCGAACAGCGCAATCCCGAGCGATTCGGCTTTGAAAGCGCCGGCGCAATTCACGGGGCGTTCGCGTGCGACATAGCGTTCTATTTCCTGATCCGTGAGCTTGCGGAAGTACACCGTCGTGATGTCGAGATGGCTCTCGTTCGAACCGGTGTCGCTGTGGATCACGTTGACTGCCGTGTAAAAGGCGAGCCGCTGTCCGCTCAAGCGCCTTAGCTGCTCGATGCAACGCTCTGGATTGCCTGGCTTGCCGAACACTTCCTTGCCCCACAGTGCGACCTGATCGGATCCGACGACGACGCTGTTCGGATGTCGGCGCGCGATGACCTCGGCCTTGGTGCGGGCAAGGCGGTTGGCGAGGTCGATGGGCGTCTCGCCGGGCAGTGGGCTTTCGTCGACGTCTGGTGCGGCGACGGTAAATCGGACGCCCAAGCGCTCGAGCAGCTGACGTCGGTAGGGCGAGGTCGAAGCAAGGACGAGTTTGGGCCCGAGCCCGTGGGTGGAGCTGACCTTCATGGGAGCGTGCTCGCGGTTGAAGGTTGATGAGGCCTGTCTGGTGGCTTCCGACCTCGTGAGACGACGGAGTTAACCCTGCTAAAAACAAGCATTTAACTGACTTTTTTCTTTGACAGGCGGGGGGTGCGTGGCTAGTATACGCGCCCCATGTCGCGGCCCCCCGATGAGATCGGCGCTATCGTTGATGCCCTCGTACAAGCGCACATCGGCGGAACGATCGAGCGACGGTTTCAGGCGATAGAGCTTCCCCGCCTCGGAGAGGCCGGTATCGTCGATCCCGCCGATATTCGTGTCTCCGTTCGATGCTCGTTCGTCGAGGGACGTGTCGCGCTCGAAGGCAAGTTGAGCGGCTTCGTCACGATGACGTGCCAACGGTGCATGGAGCCGGTGAAGGTCGGGCTTGCCGATGAGTTCGATCTGATGCTGGTGGAAGATGAACCGGCACGCATCGCCGAGGAGAAGCTCGATCGGGGGTACGAACCGATCGTTGCCGATCCCGAGCGGTTCGATATGCGCTGGCTCGCGGAAGAGCAGATTTTGTTGGATGTGCCGCTGGTTGCAAAGCACGAGGACGTAGGT
>DATCLP010000483.1:0-2102 GCA_036563855.1 Steroidobacteraceae bacterium
TCGCAAATGCCCTCGATGCCGCAGCGCGCGGCGCGAAGATTCTTCCTCGCACGCGCTTCGTCGGCGCATCGCGCGATCGAGATGCCTGGCGATGCACTCTGATCGACACTCGCACGGAGGATGCCGAGACCGTGCGAGCCCGCGTTCTCGTCAACGCGGCTGGTCCGTGGGTGAGCGACATCCTGCATCGGCGTCTCAACATCGCACGCAAGAAGACGGTTCGGCTCGTCAAAGGCAGCCATATCATCGTGCCGCGCCTTCACGAGGGATCGCATGCGTTCATGCTTCAGAATCCCGATCGGCGCATCGTCTTCGTGATTCCTTACGAGGAGCACTACTCGCTGATCGGCACAACGGAAGTTGCCGTACCGTCGCCCGACAGTCCGGAGACGATCAGTGCAGAGGAAGTCGACTACCTGTGCGCCAGCGTGAATCGCTATTTCGAACGCCAGCTCACACCTGACGACGTCGTATGGACCTATAGCGGCATTCGACCGCTTTTCGAGGATGCTGCGAAGAACGCAACCGCCGTCACACGCGATTACGTTCTCGATCTCGACGCGGCGCACGGACAGGCGCCTTTGTTATCGATCTTCGGAGGCAAGATCACGACTTATCGCAAGCTCGCCGAGCAGGCGCTGCGAAAACTTGCACCGTACCTTCCCAAGGCCGGCGATCCGTGGACGGGCTACGTACCATTGCCGGGCGGCGATCTCGGCGGACTGAGCCTCGAAGCATTCGTCACCGATCTCGAGGCACGCTTTCCGTTTCTTACGCATGCACTTGCGGTGCGCCTTGCACGCGCCTATGGCACGCGTGCGCAAGAGATTCTTCGGGGCTCGTATTCGTTCGACGATCTAGGCACTCACTTCGGTGCCGGCCTGTATCAGGCCGAAATCGATTACATGATCGAGCACGAATGGGCGAGCACCGGCGAAGATGTGCTGCTGCGGCGCTCGAAGATGATCCTGCACTTATCTCAGGAAGAAGCTGCGCGCGTGCGGGAATACGTCGCGAGCAAGTGCGAGCAATTAACAATTGCCAATTGACGCCCGCGGCATTCGCCGACAGTCGATCGCGACGCGTTTCAGGCGGCGTGCAGGTCGGTTGACATCGACAGCGGCGGGTGGCGCACGCCGGACCACTGCGCGGAGCGTGCCAATTCTCAATTCTCCATTCTCAATTCTCAATTGAGATCGGGCTACCCGCGAGGATAGCCCGATCTCCCATTCTCACTCCGTGTTTCTCGGCGGCGGCGCAATGTAAGTGTTCTCGAGTCCGCCGACCTTGCCTTCGAGCGGCGTGCCGAGCATCAGGTAGCCCTTGCTGTCCGCTGTCCAGGCGGGCCACTCCACCAATCCCGGAACGCTGGGATTGCCGGTCTTGGCGAACTGCGCCCAAATCGTCGCAGCCTGATCGGCAACCTTCAGATCTTGCTCGTCATGCTCTGGCACCCTGACGGAGCATCCGCCACCGCGTGCAAGACCTTGCGTCGTCGGGGAAGACAGACCGATGGGGATGGCACCGAACACGTACGTCAGCTCCAGACCGTGGAAGGCGACGCAGCCTTTCTCTTGGCGCCAGCCGAGCGGAAGCTGTGTGAAGTTGTAGACGAACGTCGGCGCGACCTTGCTGTGGAGGTCCGCCATCTGCGGCACAGAGGTTTGAATCATCGCCTCGCCCTGATTGGCGCCGACGATCAACGGCACTGCGCGTTGCTTGCCTGCCTTGAACTGGTCGTGAACCGGCTCAGGGATGACATAGCCGTCGACGACCGGGCTTGCGCGGAAATTGACTTCTTGTTTACGAGCGGCTTCGAGAATCTGTTCCCAGCCAACCGCGCGCATCTGCGCAAGCACATCCGGACCATCCTTGATTCCAAGCGCAGCTTGGAGTCTCACGCCCATGGCTTCTGCATCCGCGAGCTTCAGCGAGCGATCGACGGTGGCGAGCGCCGAGCCGCTCTCGACGATGGCTTTGTGGAAAAGACCATTTGTCAGCGGAGAAGCCATTTGCGAGATGACCTTCGTGCCGCCGCCCGACTCGCCCATGATCGTGACATTGTTCGGGTCGCCGCCGAAGGCTGCGATGTTGTCGCGCAC
>DATCLP010000484.1:0-12015 GCA_036563855.1 Steroidobacteraceae bacterium
GAAAGAATGAGGGCGTAGGCATTATGACAATAGAGCGTGATCCGGCATCGGAAGAAGAAACCGTGAAGATGCCGAAGCCGCAGATCGAGGAGAACGGCGAGCACGAAGAAGAGTTCGATCCGGAGAAGACGCTGGTGCGCGAGGACTGGGAAAGTACCGTCATTCGGCGTATGGCATCTCGCGTCGCCGAAGTCCATGAAGAATTGGAAGCCTCGGATGGCGAGCGCTTCGGTTGGGAGAGCGAAGGTTTGCGCCGACTCGCGGAAGGATTGCGCCGCGTCGGCAGTGCTTGATTGAAAAGACCGCTGACGCCGCGGGCGCGGCGTCAGTCAATTCTCCATTCTCAATTCTCGATTCTCAATTCGTCGACGCTCAGCGTCGACGAACGAGCAACTGTTGGCCGACTTCCAACCACTCTCCAAAGCCGCTCAACGCGATCACATTCTGCCCGAAAGCAACGCCGCGCAATTCTGAGTTGAAGCGGAATGTGCGCAACGTGCGCAGCGGCTCATCGCCTTCGCGCTCTCCGGTTTGTTGATTCGTGGTCGTGATCGCACAGCGAGTGCACGGTTTGACGGGAGAGAACACGACCGAACCGCTCGAAAGCGTTACGACTTCGTCCTCCTCGAATGGTTCGAGCCCGGTCACGGCGATGTTCGGGCGAAAACGGTTCATCGGCAATGGGCGCTCGAGGCGACTGTTGAGCGCATCGAGCGAAGCTCGCGAGATGAGCAACCACGGGTAACCGTCGGAAAACTGATTCAAGGCTTCGCGATCGCCGGTCCATGCGCGATTGCTCGCACGTTTGTTGGCGGGATCGAAGCGTACCAAGCGGTGCGGAGACCCCAGATGGCGCTCCAGCCATTGGGCTGCGAGATCGCCCTCGTCGATGGCTAGACAGCGGTCTTGCCAGCAAACCACCTCGACATGATTGCCGGGCCGTTCGGGATCGATCGTCAATTCTTCCAAGCCCGGGGCGCTCAGATGCAAGGCGCCCAAGCTCAGTTGTGGGCGAATCAAGGCCAGCCGCGGCTCCTCGCGCTGCGTGACGAAGCGTCCGTTGGGCCGCACGATCATCCACCGACGGTCGTGCTCGAAGCCTGTCTCGGTGAGACGTGCGCGGGATAGCGGGATCCCTGCGCACGATTTCACTGGGTATATATGCAATTCGCTGATGGTGGCAAAACGCGGCGTGGTCATTGTCGAGCTCATCCGTCGGCCCAGTGTACCCGGGTCGGCGGCCGAGTTCGCGGCCGAGTTCCAAGGTCGGGCATACTGATTGCAAACAACTCGGCCGCCGGATCCCATGGCAATCACGAATGATGTGCGCGCCTCGCGCCTGTTTCTCGTTCTTGCGGCGTTTCTCTCCTCGAACGCCCTGATCGCTGAATTCGTCGGCGTGAAGATCTTCGCGCTCGAGCCGACGCTCGGGATCCCGACCCTCGATTGGCACCTCTTCGGGCAAACGGGGTCGCTGCAGTTCACGAGCGGCGTGTTGCTCTGGCCGCTCGTGTTCCTCATGACGGACATCATCAACGAGTATTTCGGCACCCGCGGCGTGCGTTTCATCTCCTGGTTGACGGTCGTGTTGATCGCGTACGCATTCATCGCTGCGTACGCGGCAATCGAGCTCGTACCCGCGGATTTCTGGGTCGGAGTGAACAGCGAGCGCGGAGTGCCCGACATGCAGGCTGCGTTCGCGAGCATTTTCGGCCAAGGCATGTGGACGATCGTCGGCTCGATCACTGCCTTTCTGATCGGCCAACTCATCGACGTCGCGGTCTTTCAGCGCATCCGTAAGATGACGGGAGAGAAATGGATTTGGCTGCGCGCGACGGGTTCGACCGCGATCTCGCAGCTCATCGACAGCTTCGTCGTGCTGTACATCGCCTTCGTGCTCGGGCCGCAGCACTGGCCGACGAACTTGTTCCTTGCGGTTGGTACCGTGAACTACGCGTACAAGCTGCTCATGGCGCTGCTCTTGATTCCGCTCATCTATCTCACGCGGCGCCTCATTCGTGCGTACTTGGGATTGGAGCTCGCAGAAGAATTGCGGAGTGCCGCGGCGAAAGCGTGAGGGCGGGCGGCGCGCTCCGGAAAAGGGTTATGGGCGACGGGCCACGGTAAGAATTCGAAGAGTGACGGACTACCCCCGCGGCTCGCCGGAGCTTCTTACCGAAGCCCGCCGCCTGTAGCCTGTGGCCCTTACTGCGGCCTGTCGCCTAAAAAATCAGCTTCGCCATCTCCCGTCTCGTCTGGCGCACGATCGGATCCGCTTCGCCGATGAGCTCGAACGCGAGCACGAGGCTGCGCCGGCCCAAGTCATCCTTGTATGCACGGTGATTGCGCATGAACTCGAGCCACGTGTCGATGGCCGGTTCGACATCGCCGCCGAGCAGCTGATGAACCGCGAGTGCGTGCCGCGCCTCGAGATCCTGCGCGTTATCCGAAACGCGCTGCCGCAATGCGCGTACGTCGGGGAAGGCCGCGATCACCGTGCTGAACTCCAACAACGCACCGAGTCGTTTCACGAGGGCGTGGTTGGGTTCTCTCGCTTGAAGCTCGTTCCACAGGCGACGTGCGCCATCGAGATCGCCTTCCAAGGCGCGCAGCTCGGCGATTTCGGCTTGTAGCGTGATGTTGCCCGGGTCGGTCGCAAGCTCCTGCTCCAAGATCGCGCGAGCGCCCGCATAGTCGCCGGCGGCTTTCAAGGTCTTGGCGCGATTGAGCGGCCCATCGCTCGGCTTCGGCAAGTGCCTGTCGAGCATTTCGCGAATTTGCGATTCGGGGACGAGGCCGATGAAGTGGTCGACTGCGGTGCGATCCTTGAACAGAACGACCGTTGGGAGACTCCGAATGCCGACTTGATGAGCAAGCTCTTGCTGCTCGTCGGTATTGACTTTCGCGAGCTTGAAGCGCCCGCCGTACTCCTTCACGAGCCTGTCCAGGATCGGCATGAGTTGCCTGCACGGTCCGCACCACGGCGCCCAGAAATCGACGAGCGTCGGTGTATGAGCGGACGCCTCCACAACCTCGGACATGAAGTTGCCGGCGGTAATCGTCACTGGGGCAGTGGTGTTCTCGGTCACTCGTTATTCCTCGCGCTTTGCTGCTATTGCCGTTGCAAAGTGCGGATCAGAATCGCCGGTTCAAGGCGCGATGTCCATCGGCCAGCCGTAGCGATTCGGATGACGCACTCGTCGCACGACGCAAGACGCCGACAGCCGCATCTGCGACTACATGCGTGCGCAAGTCGGTCATTGAGTTGTATACCGCAACGATCGCACGCCTAACGCGTCATCCCACTACAATACTCTGACATCGCTTCGGTGCATGAAGTGCCCACCTATGAATCTCGACAGATCGGTCGCGCAGGCAATCAACCGTCATTATCTCGCAGACGAGGAGCAACTCGTCTCGGATCTCGTCGATCGGGCGCGTCTGCCCGAAATGATGCGGGCTCGCATCACCGAGCGCGCGCGCACGCTCGTCCAGGGTGTGCGTGCGCACCGGGCGGCAAAGAACGGACTCGACGCGTTCTTACGTCAATACGATCTGTCGACGCAGGAAGGCGTCATTTTGATGTGCCTCGCCGAAGCCCTGCTTCGGATCCCCGATGACGAAACAGCCGATCGCCTGATTGCCGACAAGATTGCGGCAGGTGATTGGGCATCGCACCTCGCCGACGGTCAATCCTTGTTCGTGAATGCTTCGACGTGGGGATTGATGCTGACGGGCCGCATCGTGCGTCCGCCGCCGGGCGAGGATGTCGATCCACGCGGATTCGTGGCGCGCATCGCTGGGAGAATCGGCGAACCCATGGTACGTGCGGCGTTTCGGCACGCGATGCGAATCATGGGACACCAGTTCGTCATGGGACGCACGATCGAGGAGGCGATCGAGCGATCGCAAAGCGACGAGCACCGGCTTTACCGGCACTCTTTCGACATGCTTGGCGAAGCCGCGTTGACGATGCGCGATGCAGATCGCTACTTGGGTGCTTATCGGAGCGCGATCGAAGCGCTCTCGCGCGTCGTAAAGGAAGGAACGCCGCTCCATGCTGCGCCGAGCATTTCGGTCAAGTTGTCGGCGCTGTTTCCGCGTTATGAGTTCTCGCAACGCGATCGCGTGCTCGCCGAGCTCTCCCCGAGATTGCTGGCTCTCGCCGTGCAGGCTCGCGCCGCGAACATCCCGCTGACAGTCGACGCAGAAGAAGCCGAGCGTTTGGAGCTGTCGCTTGAAGTCATCCAGCAAGTGGCAAGTGCGCCGGAGCTGCGCGGTTGGGACGGATTCGGGTTGGCCGTGCAGGCCTATCAGAAGCGCGCCATCGATGTCATTCATTGGGTGGCGAAGCTCGCCGGCCGCAACGTCGGACGCATCAACGTTCGGTTGGTCAAGGGAGCGTACTGGGACAGCGAAGTAAAACGCGCTCAAGAGCGCGGATTGCGCGGATATCCCGTGTTCACGCGCAAAGCGAACACAGATGTGTCGTACATCGCTTGCGCGCGCGAGCTGATTGCCGCGGGCGATGCGATCTATCCGCAGTTCGCGACCCACAACGCGCATACCGTGGCGACTGTCCTGGAGCTTGCCGGTGAGGCCGGTCGCGAGTTCGAGTTCCAGCGGCTGCACGGCATGGGCGAGGAGCTCTACGAGCAGCTCGTCGGTGACAACGGTGTGCCATGTCGTGTCTATGCGCCCGTGGGGTCGCACGAGGATCTGTTGCCGTATCTCGTTCGGCGCCTGCTCGAGAACGGCGCAAATACTTCGTTCGTCAATCGCATCGTCGACGACAACATGCCGATCGAGCAGATCATTGCGGATCCCGTGCAGATCGTCGACTCGTTGCCGCAGAAGGCACATCCGCGCATCGTCCTGCCGCGGCACATGTACGGTTCGGAGCGCTTGAACTCGCAGGGCGTCAATCTTGCCGATCCGCTCGAGTACGAGCCGTTTGCCGAGCGCGTTGCGCGCGCGGGTGCAGGAACTTGGCGAGCAGCGCCGCTCATCGACGGCAAACCGCTGGACGGCGAAACGCAGGCAATCCGCAATCCCGCCAATCGCGATGAAGTCGTCGGCGAGGTCGTCAACACCGATCCGCGCGTCGTCGAGGCAGCGATCGGATCAGCCGTGAAGGCGCAAGTCGATTGGAATCTGGTTCGGCCGTCGGAACGCGCAGCCATTCTCTTGCGTGCCGCGGATGCGTACGAAAAGCACATGCCCGAGCTTGCGGCTTACTGCATTCGCGAGGCCGGCCGATCGGTCGTCGATAGTATTGCCGAGGTGCGCGAGGCGGTGGACTTCCTGCGTTACTACTCGTCGCGCGTGGAACAGGAATTCGAACAAGGCATCAAGCTTCCCGGCCCCACCGGAGAGAGCAACGAGCTGCGGCTGCATGGCCGCGGCGTGTTCGTGTGCATCAGCCCTTGGAATTTCCCGCTCGCGATCTTCACCGGCCAGATTGCCGCCGCGATTGCGGCGGGCAATGCGGTGATTGCGAAGCCGGCCGAGCAAACGCCGCTGGTCGCGGCACGCGCAGTGCAGTTGCTTCACGAGGCAGGTGTTCCGGGCGAAGTTCTACAGTTCGTGCCTGGAGACGGTGGAACGGTGGGGGCGCGCGCTGTCGCCGATCCGCGTATCGCGGGAGTTGCCTTTACCGGTTCGACGGAAACGGCACATGCCATCAATCGCTCGCTTGCCGAACGCGACGGTCCTATTCCGGTGCTGATCGCCGAAACAGGAGGACAGAACGCGCTGATCGTCGACAGCTCGGCATTACCGGAGCAGGTCGTGATGGATGTGATGCAGTCCGGCTTCAACAGCGCTGGTCAACGTTGCTCAGCGTTGCGTGTTCTGTTCTTGCAGGAGGAGATCGCTCCGCGCGTTCTGGATCTGCTTGCCGGATTCATGGACGAATTGCGCATTGGCGACCCGAGGGACCTTGCGACCGACGTCGGGCCCGTGATCGATGCGACTGCGCGCAACCAACTGATGGCGCATGCGGAGGCGATTCGTGCGCACGCCCGTTGGTCTCACGGGTGCCGTCTGACCTCGTGGCACGAGCGCGGCACGTTCTTCCCGCCGCTTGCGGTCGAGATCGACTCGTTGTCGCGACTCAAGGGAGAAGTGTTCGGTCCGATCGTGCACATCATCCGCTATCAATCGCGGCATCTCGATGCGGTGATCGATGCAATCAACGCTACCGGATACGGTTTGACGCTCGGCATCCACACGCGTGTCGATGCGACTGCGCGCTACATCGCGACGCGCGTGCGTGCAGGCAACGTGTACGTGAACCGAAACATGATCGGTGCCGTCGTTGGCGTGCAGCCGTTCGGTGGTCGCGGGCTGTCCGGGACGGGTCCGAAGGCGGGGGGACCGTACTATCTGCATCGCTTCGCGACGGAGCAGACGATCACGATCAACACCGCGGCAGTGGGCGGCAACGCGAGCCTACTTGCGCTCGAGGAATGACGCGCCCGCGCTGCGCTGTGCCCGTAGCCTGTTGTCATAGCTGGCGTAGCCGTCCGGCTCCTGAGGAATGCGAGCCACCGCAAAGACGCGACCGCACGTGTGCGCGGGGTCTCCTGCGGGCGCGCAGTAGTTTTGAGATAGGTTCTAGTAAGGTCTGTTCGGATAATCGAGCTCTGCGTCGACCCCCGTCGCTGGCTCCAATTCGTTCCAGCTTCGAATCTCGAACAGCAGGCTGTACACGCCGCAGGTAGGCAGATGGTCGACGGAACGCTCGCTCGACACCTCGTCGGCGAATTCGGTCAACCCGGGGTTGTGGCCTACGATCATCAGGTGCGGCACGTTGCCGCCGAGCTCGCGCACGACCTCGAAAATCGCGGTGCTGCTCGCGAGATAGAGACGTTCGTCTTGGATGACGAGGTTTGCGGGAACGCCGAGCTCGCTGGCGAGGAGGTTTGCGGTCGTGATCGCGCGAACCGCCGGGCTCGACAAGATTCTGTCCGGTTTTAGCCCTCGCTCCTTCAAGCGAATGGCCATTTTCGGTGCGTCGCGTAAGCCTTGCGCCTCGAGCGCACGCTCCCAATCCGACTGCCCGGAATACGCAGGTTCCGACTTGGCATGCCGAACGAGGGTGAGACGCAGCATGGCATGTCTCTGAGCCGAGGCTCAGTCGGGTTCCTTCACCTCGACGATACCGTTCTCGATGCGTGTTTCGAACGTTCTCACCGGCTAGTACGCGGGCGGACTGAGCGCGGCACCGGTGCGCAAACAGAAACGCGCGCCGTGACGCGGACAAATCACGACATCGCCTTCGAGCGCGCCTCCGGCGAGCTCGCCGCCGTCGTGCGTGCACGTATCCTCGATCGCGTAGAACGTGCCGCCGATGTTGAACACCGCAACAGTCACACCGTCCACTTCGACTTGTGCGTAGTCGCCGTCGGCGATCTGATCGGCAGGAGCGACAGGGATCCAGGTCATTGCGAAGGCAGTCGATTCAGAACATCCCGGTCTGCAACCGGGCTTCTTCGGACATCATCGTTCGATTCCAGGGCGGATCGAAGACGAGCTCGACGTCGGCGCGCTTGATGGTCGGCACCATCTCGACCTTGTCCTTGACGTCCTGCACGAGGATTTCTCCCATGCCGCAGCCCGGCGCCGTCAACGTCATCTTGATCGAGGCGATGCGCTCGCCCTCGGTATCGCGCGTGATCTCGCAGTCGTAGATCAGGCCGAGATCGACGATGTTGATCGGAATCTCAGGGTCGTAGCACTGGCGCATCTGCTGCCAGACGAGCTCTTTCACATCCTCGTCGGTCGCATTTGGCGGCAGCTCCGGGCCGATCATCGGTTCCTTGCCGAGCGCATCGGCGTCCTTACCGGGGATGCGAAAGAGATTTCCTTCGATGTAGACGGTGAAGCTCCCGCCGAGCGCCTGCGTAATGAGTCCGGTCTTGCCTTCGCGCAGCGTAACGGGGATGCCGGCCGGAACCATGATGGCCTCGACATCCCGCTGCAAAGTGACAGGCTCTTGTTCGTGACGATACATGGCTTACTCGGTCGAAACAGGCTCGCTCTTCGATTCGAGCGCTGCGTTGAGCGTGTGCCAGCACAGGCTCGCGCATTTCACGCGCGCTGGGAACTCGCGAACGCCGGACAAGGCGGCAAGCTTGCCGAGCTTCTCGAGGTCCACGTTCGCATCGTGGCGCGTGAGCAGTGCGTGCACGTCCTCGAATAGCTGCTGGACTTCAGCGCGAGTCTTGCCTTTGACGGCTTCGGTCAGGAGCGATGCGGAGGAGACCGAGATCGCGCAGCCGCTACCTTCGAACTTGATGTCCGAAATCCGGTCGCCGTCGAGATTTGCGTACAACGTCAACCGATCGCCGCACAGAGGATTGTGGCCTTGTGCATGCACGTCGGCAGGCTCGAGCTTGCCGAAGTTCCGCGGATGGCGATTGTGATCCACGATGACGTCGCGATAGAGATCTTTCAAATCCATGTCCGTCAGGCAAGTACGCGCTGAGTGTGTTCGAGAGCAGCCACGAGCCGATCGACTTCCTCGAACGTGTTGTAGAACGAGAACGATGCGCGCGCTGTCGCGGGCACGGCGAAGAAGTCCATGACAGGCATGGCGCAGTGATGGCCGGTGCGAATTGCAACGCCTTCGGCGTCGACGATCGTGCCGATGTCGTGCGGATGGATGCCCTCGAGCACGAACGAGATCACGCTTGCTTTCTCCGGGGCGGTACCGACGATGCGCAACCCTGGTACGGTCGACAGCCGCTCAGTCGCGTACATGAGCAGCTCTCGTTCGTACGCCGCGATACGGTCCATGCCGATGCCTTCCAAGTAACGGATGGCGGCGGCCAATCCGACGGCTCCGCTGATGTGCGGCGTACCGGCCTCGAACTTCCACGGCAATTGATTGAACTCGGTCTTCTCGAACGTGACCGAGAGGATCATGTCGCCGCCGCCTTGCCACGGCGGCATCCGCTCGAGTATCTCGCGGCGGCCGTAGAGCACGCCGATGCCGGTCGGTCCGAGCATCTTGTGGCCTGAGAAGCAATAGAAATCGCAGCCGAGCGCTTGGACGTCGACGGCGGCGTGCGGAATCGCCTGTGCGCCGTCGAGCAAGACAGGCACGCGGTGTTGCTTGGCAACCGCAATGAAGTTCGCGACCGGAACGATCGTGCCGAGCGCATTCGACACGTGCGCGAGCGCAAGCAGCTTCGTTTGCGGTCCGATCAATCGTTCGAACGCTGCAAAGTCGACGACGCCGCGCTGATCGATCGGAATGACCTTCAAGCTGGCGCCCGTTTGTTCGCAGACGAGCTGCCACGGGACGATGTTCGCGTGATGCTCGAGCGCGGAGATCAGGACTTCATCGCCCGGCCTCAAGGTCGGCCGCAGCAGGCTCTGCGCGACGAGATTGATCGCTTCCGTCGTGCCGCGCGTAAAGATGATCTCCTTGGTATCGCGAGCGCGGATAAATTGGCGGACGACCTCGCGCGCGCCCTCGTAAGCATCCGTCGCGCGCTGACTCAGCGCATGTACGCCGCGATGGACGTTTGCATGATCGCATTCGTAGTAGCGAGTAATTGCCTCGATCACAGCGCGCGGCCGCTGGCTCGAAGCGGCATTGTCGAGGTACACGAGCGGCTTGCCGTTCACCTGCTGCGACAAGATCGGGAAGTCGCGACGAATCGCGGCAACGTCGAGCTGCGTGCGGGACGTGGGAAGGGCGCTCACGCTTGAGCCTCCGTTCGCGAGAAGCGCTGCGTCAGCCATTCTTCGAGCGTCTCGCGAAGCCCTTTCGGTTCGATCGACGTTAGAATCGATTCGGCGAAAGCGCGAATGAGCAGTGCACGTGCGGTATCGGCGTCGATGCCGCGCGAGCGCAAATAGAACAGCGCCGTCGCATCCAGCTGTCCGGTCGTCGCACCGTGACTGCACTTGACGTCGTTCGCGTAGATCTCGAGCTCCGGTTTCGTATCGATCTCAGCCGTCGGCGACAAGAGCAAGTTGCGGCTCAGCTGACGCGCATCGATGCGCTGCGCATGTGGGTGCACTTTGACCTTGCCGTTGAATACGCCGCGGCCGCGACCGTCGGCAATTCCGCGAAATTCCTCTTCGCTGGTGGTGTATGGCGCGATGTGCTCGATCCGTGTGTAGGTGTCCAAATGTTGCGAGCCGGTCGGCGCGAACAAACCTCGCAGCTTCATTTCCGCGCCAGGGCCTTCGAGCAGCCCGGTGATATCGGCACGGCCCAATCCCGCACCGAGCGCGATCTCGTGACCGTAGTAATGCGCATCCTTGGCAAGTCGAGCCCGAACGGTGCTGATGTGGAATGTCTTCGGCGATTCCTGTTGCAGGCGATAGTGCTCGAGGCATGCGCCCGTCTGCGCTTCGATCGTGATGACCGCATTGGTAAACGACTCGACCTGCGCCCCTCCGATGTAGTGCTCGATCAGCGTGCAACGGCTGTTTTCGCCGAGACGAACGACGATCCGCGGATGCGCCATCCTTCCGCTCGTGTGCCACGCATGCACGACGTAAATCGGCTCATCCCATTGCGTTCCCGCTGCCACGTCGATGACGAGCCCATCTTCGAGAAACGCAGCGTTCAAGTTCTCGAAGGCGCTTTCCGGATCGGGGCCGAGACGGCGCAGGTAGGCGGCGACTTCCGCGGGGTCGTTTTTGAGCCATTGCCCCAAGCCGAACATGGTGATGCCTGGCGGTTGCGCGCCATGACCCAGGCTGGGCATGCAATGCCCATCGACGAGCGCGACACGCAGACTTGCGTCCGAAAGCGTACCGGGCAGGGGAGGGACGATGCGCGGCGCGTCGGCGGGCGTGAATTTGCGCATCTCCAGCCGACGTAGATTCGTGTACTTCCAGCGCTCGTCCCGCTGCGTCGGAAAGCCCAACTCGAGAAAGCGCTCGAGCGCTCCGCGACGCCATTGTGTGATCGCATCGTCGCCAGGAAAGCGGCGTTCGAATGCCTCGCGAAGACGATCGAGGCTCGGGGACAACGATTGGGTGGCAAGCGCGGTCATGCTGCAGCCTGCTTGACCCAATCGTAGCCGCGCCTCTCGAGCTCGAGAGCAAGCGACTTGTCGCCGCTCTTCACGATGCGCCCGTCGGAGAGCACGTGTACGTAGTCCGGGACGATGTGCTCGAGCAGCCGCTGATAATGCGTGACCATGACGATGGCGCGGTCGGCGCGGCGCAGACTGTTGACGCCGTTCGCAACGACGCGCAAAGCGTCGATGTCGAGGCCCGAGTCCGTCTCGTCGAGCAATGCCAGCGTGGGCTCGAGCACCATCATCTGGAGAATTTCATTGCGCTTCTTCTCGCCGCCCGAGAATCCCTCGTTGACGCCGCGGTTCAGGAAGCTCTCGTCCATTTGCATAAACTTCATCTTCTCGCGTACGAGCGCGAGAAACTCGAAGGCGTCGACTTCGGGCAGCCCGCGATGCTTGCGCGCGGCATTGAGCGCCGCCTTCAGCAGGTACACGTTGTTCACGCCTGGAATTTCCACCGGGTACTGAAAGGCGAGGAACACGCCTTCGCGGGCCCGTTCTTCCGGCGGCAAGCTCAACAGATCCTTGCCGAGATAGGTCGCCGAGCCTTGCGTGACTTCATAGCCTTCGCGCCCGGCGAGAACTTGCACGAGCGTGCTCTTGCCGGAGCCGTTCGGCCCCATGATCGCGTGGACTTCGCCGGCCCGAACCTCGAGATTCAGCCCGTTCAAGATCTGCTTGCCGTCCACGCGTACGTGCAAGTCACTTACTTTCAGCATCATCGACTCCGATTCGTTTCGATGGCGCTACGTTCGGATCCCAGTTCGCGCCGACAATCAACCGACCGCCCCTTCGAGGCTCACCGCCAAAAGGTTCTGCGCTTCGACTGCGAATTCCATGGGCAGCTCCTTGAAGACGGCTTTGCAGAAGCCGTTCACGATCATGTTCACGGCGTCTTCTTCGGAAATCCCGCGGCTCAGGCAGTAGAAGAGTTGGTCGTCGCCGATCTTCGAGGTCGTTGCTT
>DATCLP010000485.1:0-1972 GCA_036563855.1 Steroidobacteraceae bacterium
GTCCATACGGCAGCAGCGGAAGAGAAGAAGACCTTCAAGGTCGCATGGAGCATCTACGTCGGCTGGATGCCCTGGGATTACGCCGATCAGAGCGGGATTCTGAAAAAGTGGGCCGACAAGTACGGCATCCGCATCGAGCTCACGCAGATCAACGACTACGTCGAATCGATCAATCAATACACCGCAGGCGCGTTCGACGGCTGCGTCATGACGAACATGGACATGTTGACGATCCCTGCAGCCGGCGGCGTCGACTCGACTGCATTGATCGTCGGCGACTTCTCGAACGGCAACGACGGCATCGTACTCAAAGGCAAGGGCAAGAAGCTCGCGGACATCAAGGGTTTGCCGGTCAACCTCGTCGAGCTGTCCGTATCGCACTATCTGCTCGCGCGTGCGCTCGACAGCGTCGGCCTCAGAGAACGAGACATCAAGATCGTCAACACGTCGGACGCCGATATCGCAGCAGCGTTCGCCGCACCCGAAACGAAAGCGCTCGTGACCTGGAAGCCGCAATTGAGCGAAGTGCTCGGCGCACCGGATGCGCAGCTGGTGTTCGACTCGAGCCAGATTCCCGGCGAGATCATCGACATGATGGTCGTGAACACCGAGACCTTGAGGGCCAACCCCAAGCTGGGCAAAGCGCTCGTAGGCGCTTGGTACGAAACGATGACGCTCGTGGGCAAGCGCGATCCGCAGGCGATCGCAGCTATGGCAAAGGCATCCGGCACCGATGTCGCAGGCTTCAACAGTCAGCTCGATACGACCAAGATGTTTTGGACGCCCGCCGAAGCTCACGAGTTCATCACGAGCCCAAACCTCGTGAAGACGATGGATCTGGTCCGCAAGTTCTCGTTCGACCACGGGCTGCTCGGCGAAGGCGCCAAGAGCGTCGATGCGGTCGGCATCGAGTTCCCAGGCGGCGTTACGCTCGGCAATCCCAAGAACGTGAAGATGCGCTTCGATGCGACGTACACGAAGCAGGCGGCGGAAGGGAAACTGTGACCGCGCGAAGCGCGCGACTGGGGGCAAAGGGCGACGGGCTACGGCAAGAGCGCGTCGTCCTACTTCTACAGCGACCGATGAGAATTGCGAGGACAAACTTGTTGAGCTACCCACCCACGGCAGAGTTGCCGCTCGGGCGCTTTGTCCGATATTGGCATCCGCACCTTCTGGCGGTAGCCCGTAGCCGGTCGCCCGTAGCCCTTCGTGCTGCGGTCCGTAGCCCGTAGCCTTCTGCCGTAGTCCTCCGATGCGCCTCGTCAATCTCCATCCCGACCGTGCAAGTGCGATTGCGCTCGGCGTGCTGCCGTTCGTGATTCTGTTGTTCGCGTACGTGCTCGGCTCGAACGCGCGCTTGACGGAGAACCCGGATGACAAGCTCTTGCCGTCCGGCTCATCGCTCGTCGCCTCGGTCCGTGCGTATGCCCTTGAAGAAGATCGGCGTAGCGGCGAGAGGCTCCTGTGGGCGGATACAGGAGCGAGCCTGAAACGCATCGCGTATGCGCTCGCGATCAGCGCTGCCATCGGAATCGCCATCGGCGTTGCGATCGGTACGGTGCCGTACATTCGCGCTTTCCTTGCGCCGCTCGTGGCGGCCTTATCGATGATTCCGCCGCTGGCGATCCTGCCGATTCTGTTCGTCGTTCTCGGGCTCGGCGAGACCGCCAAGATTTCCTTGATCGTTATCGGCATCACGCCGGTCATCGTGCGCGACCTCGCGTTGCGGGCAAGCGAGCTGCCGCAGGAACAATTGATCAAGGCGCAAACGCTCGGCGCATCGAGCTGGCTGCTCGCCACCCGGATCATTCTTCCGCAGCTTCTGCCGAGGCTGCTCGATGCAACGCGCTTGCAGCTCGGGGCTGCTTGGCTGTTCTTGATCGCAGCCGAAGCAATCGCCTCGACCGAAGGACTCGGCTATCGAATCTTCCTCGTACGTCGTTACATGGCGATGGACGTGATCATTCCGTAC
>DATCLP010000486.1:0-1930 GCA_036563855.1 Steroidobacteraceae bacterium
GGCGACACGCTCGTGATCGAGACGACGAACTTCCGTCCAGAGCAGAACTTTCGCGGCGCCTCGGAGAATCTGAAGGTGACTGAACGGCTGACGCGCATCAGCCCGACGCAGATCTTCTATCGTTTCACGATCGAAGATCCGACGACCTTCGAGCAGCCGTGGAGCGGCGAGCTCGTCTTCAATGCTTCCGATCAGCCCATCTACGAGTACGCCTGCCACGAAGGCAACTACGCGCTCCCCGGCATCCTCGCGGGCGCACGCGAAGAGGAGCGCTCAAGAATTGAGAATTGAGAATGGAGAATCGGCTGGCCGCGCATCGTGCGGGCCAGCCTCAATCTCTACACACGCGGCGGCGCGTTGTCTTACCGTCGCCTATCGCCCGTAGCCCGGACCCCTGCGGCAGCTATGCTGCCGTTTTCGCCGGTTCCACCTTTCCGAGCCCGATACCCGGATAGAACAACTGCACCGGCCGGACTTCGAGCGTGCGCGCGTTACATGCACCGCCGATCAGCTTGGCTTCTTGCATCGCTTCTTCGTGCGATGCGCAGTCGATCATGTAGAAGCCCAAGAGCTGTTCCTTCGTTTCCGCAAACGGACCGTCGACGATCAGATTCTCGCGCTGCTTGAGCGTCATCGCGCTCGTCGTTGGCATGAGGCGCGCGACGGGACCGAGCTTCTTTTCGGCAGCGAGCTTCTGTTGCACGCGCTCGTGATTCGCGATGAGCTTCGCCATCTCGCTGTCGCTCAGATTACCGACTTCGGATTCCAGGTCGTAAATCAGGACCGCATACAACATCGTCGCACCTCGCCTAATGAGCCGGTCGAAGATGCCGATGCTAAACCGTACGCGCGGATTTCACGATCCCTGCTCGCCGGGCATCGCTCTCTCCGGCCAGAGGGGCAATCTCCGAGCGCTCGAGCTCGGGCGTGGAGATGACGTCGAGCGCCGTGCCGCTCAGTTCGGGATCGGCGCGTGCAACGGAGGGCAGACTGACGGGCGCGGCTGCCGCTCGCCGACGATGACCGCGGGCTGCTAGCCGAAGGCGGGCGAAGCGGCTCCCTCAACCATGGTTTGCCGAGATCGACCGTGGCTCCCGTGTGGATTGAGCAACGGCTGTTGGAGCCGCGAGCAGGAGCGTGATGCCGAACGATATGCGCATCGTTTCTCCGCAGGTTGTGCGCGCGACGCGGGTTCTATTCGTATGCGCCGCACGTCTCGCGACCGCAGTGCGAGATGAAATTTTTTCAACGCCTGTGCGCAAAGAAGCGACTGTCGTTCGTCCTTTTTTCAATTTTCGAGCGAGTTCGTGCTGTCGCCGATGTGTGCACGCTTTGTGCATCGAGACGGACACGCATTTGCAGACAACACGAGGTTCGCAAGATGTACCGGTCCAATTCAGGTTGCGCTCGACACAGTGCGAGCCCGCTTTCATGCGTCGCAATCGCGATCGCGATGCTGGCGCTTGCCGCGTGCGGCGGAGGCGGCAGTGACGATCCGCCGCCTCCATCGAGCCCCGTGAATCCGCCCGCACCGCCGCCGCCACCTCCGCCCTCGAACACAGCGCCGACGGTGAATGCCGGCGAAGATCAGACGATTCAACTGCCCACGAATACGGTTGATCTGCAAGGCAGCGCAACGGATCCGGACAACGATACGCTCACGTACTCATGGAGCGCCTCTCCGTCCGAGGGCGTCACGTTTGCTGACGCTTCGGCAGCGGCCACGCAAGTCACGTTCACGAACGCGGGTACGTACACGTTGACGTTGACGGTGAGCGACGGGGCGGCGAGCGCCTCGGATACCGTGGTGATCACGGTTACGCCTGCGGACGAACCGCCGCCGGTCAGCGATGTGTGGCCGGGAGTCGATGTCGAAACCGATCCGAACCACGGATGGGCGACTGCGGCACCGGAAGACGTCGGTATGGAC
>DATCLP010000487.1:0-3399 GCA_036563855.1 Steroidobacteraceae bacterium
GCGAAGAATCAGCCACGGGACATGACGGCCGAAGAAGTCGCGAAGGAAGCGCGCGGCAAGGTGAAGTGCCCGGCGAAAGTCACCTCGCGGCCGCCCAAGATCGACGCTGTCGTCGATGTGGTCGGCGTCTTCCCCGGTATGACCTACGAAGAAGCCGAGAACGTCGTGCTGTGCTCGCACGAGCTGCTCATCACCGGGCCGACGTCGCGACGCTTCGAGATTCAGACCTACGGCCAGACGGTGCGGCAGGGCTTCAGCGCCGGTTTCGCGCAACCCAAGGTGAACGTGCAACGTTCGGCGCGCGACTACAGGCGCGAGTGGCAGGCCCAGTCGATCGGTGCAGGGACGAATCAACGGCGGCAAGGCACGGAACCTGGTACCGCTCGCTGGTATGTCGGCACCATGGGCCTGCCCGGCCAGGAACGCGTCATCAACGCCGGACGGGTAGAGCGCTTCGAGGAAGGCAAGCTGCCGACCATCGACAATGTGCGTGCGGCGCTCGTGAAAAAGTACGGCGAGCCGACCCGCGAAGACGGCCAGTGGTTCTTCTGGTCGTACGATCCGCGCGGGCGAAGAATCGTCGAGACTTCACCGCTGTACCACACCTGCAGAGCGCCCGGCGGTATCGACTTCGCCTTTACCTTCAATCCGAATTGCGGCCTCGCCGTGACCGCAGCGCCGAAACGGCCCGCGAATAATCCGAACCTCGTCGAAGAGCTGACCGTCTTCGTGATCGATCAGGCGGGCGGTTACGAGGCGCTCGTCAACACGGAGCGCGGTCTGGCACAGCTCGACGAGCAGCGCCGTGCCAAAGAAACCGAAGCCGCATCGCGCAACGCGACGGCTCCTACGCTGTGAGGACGTCGTGATGCGCAACATCGTTCTAGGTGCTGTAGCGATGGCGATTGCTGCGTGCGGGCAAGACTCCGAGTCCGTTCGCGGGGAAGGCGACGGCGCAACTGCAGGTGCATCGACGGCTGCTGCGACGGTTGCATCGTCTGACCGCGCTTTACGAGCGAATAGCAGTCGGTCTTCTGGTTTCGCTGAACGTACTGCGGAACTTGCTCAACCCGATGCAGCCGCGATGGTCTTCTTGTATTACGACCTCGCCAAGCTTCCGCCGCCGATCGAGCAATGGGTGGAGCGCGACACGCGCGTGCTCGTCGCGCGTCCGGCAGACAAGCCGGCCGAACGCGAGCGTGTGCGTGCCGAACTGACGGCCGGCCTGCAGTCGGTCGCGAATGTCGGCCTGCTGCGCATGTCCTTCAGTGCCAACTTGACCGATTACGATCCGACGTATCAGGAATTCACGGTTCGTGCATTCGCGCCGAGCTCGCTGTTCGAGTTCAAGGCGCTCGATCAGCGCATCCAGGTCAAGTTCACGAATGCGGTCGATGCGCAGAGTTGGTCGGTGCCTCCCGACCAAGCGCAGAGCATCCGCGACAGACTCACCTATGACTATGCGAAGGTCGATGCATTGCTCCGCATCGTCGACGTTCAGTCGCTACCGCGTGACGGCGTGATCAATACCAAAGTCCTGTCCTATGAGATTCGCAGTGCACGTGGGGGCCAACTCCTCGGTCGCGTGGAGCTCGCGAAATGAATGCGGCACATATTCTTCAAAGGGGCGAAATCATGACTGTCTTCGTTGTTAGAACCCTGGTGCTCTTCGCCTTGTTCGTGGTTGCGATGCCGCGGGCACTGGCTTGCGACAATCGTTCGCTCTGCAATGAAACCTCGACCTTCGTCGCGGAGCTCGCGGATTTCCGTACGAGCAAGGACGGCAACTACCGCATCATCACTGCAACCCTGAGCTTTCGAAACAAGAGCAATGCACCGCTGATTCTGGGATACGTTTCGGATTCGGCCGTCGCGGTCGATGAGCAGGGCAACCGCTATACCGCGAGAAACAGCGATGTTCGAGGGATCGGGGCCATCCAGCGCAATACATTCGATCCGAAGTTCACGCTGCAGCCGGGTGAGCGCAGCGACGCGCGCATCGAATTGAAATGGTTTTCGGCCGGCAAGATCGAGGGTGTGCGATTCGACTTCGATCTGTCGGTGCGCGAGATCGACGCCTTGGCGGGCAATCAGTACAGGCTGGGACGCGAGCACTCCCTGCGCTTCGCCGGCTTGACGAACGGCGTCGGTGGACGCACGGCAGCAGTGCCGATGCCGGGGGCTTCCGGAGCGGCTGCATCGCCCACTGTGCCCGTCGCAGCCGGAGATCCGTGCAACGGCTCGCCGCGCTGCGCGAGCAATGGTCCGGTCATGATCAACGTTTCCAGCGTGACGGCTGCATCCGACGGCAACTACCACAACGTGCGTGTGACGCTGAACGCGCGCAACACCTCGGCCGGGCCTGTGATCCTCGCCTATCGGCGCGACTCCGGCATTCTGCTCGACAACTACAATAACCGTTACACCGTCAGAACCGCCGACGGCGTTCGCGGCATCGGACTGAGCTCACCCCAGAAGGCCGATCCGCAATTCGCATTGCGGCCGGGTGAGGCGCGCAGCTTTACATTGGAGTTCTACCGCTTCGTCGTAAAGACGGAAGTCGGCACGATCTACAGTCCGGACTTCGTTCTCGATCAGCTCGAGATCTTGCCCAGTCAGCAAATTCGTACGGTACGTGAGCTCAATTTCAATTTCGGCAACTTGACCGCCGGTAACTTCGGCAACGAAACGCTCGATGCCGTGAACAACATCAACGAAGCGGCCAAGAAGCTTTCCGAGGGACTGAGGTCCATTTTCAAGAAGAAAGACTGAAATAGTTGACAGTGGATCGTTGACAGCTGAGGGGGAATGCGCTGTGCGCATTCCCTTGCCAGCGCGCTGCGTTCTTCGAGGAGAGACGGCGCTAGCGGTGCGTTCGCACGAGATGCGCGACGAAGCGTTCCAAGTGCGCGAGCGTGCTGCACTCCTCGACTTGGTGGCAGTACACGCTGACGTGCCGCATTTCCGAATCGCCGGTGTTCCACATCGAGCGGGGTTCTGGGTTCAGCCAGATCAGCCTGCCGCAGCGTTCGTAGATCTTCTTGAGCACGTCGAGCTGCAAATCGCCGTTGTTGTTGCGTGCGTCGCCGAGCAGGATGACGGTCGAGCGTCGGTCGACGTCATCGAGGCAAAGGGCCGCGAAGGTGACGAATGCCTGTCCGTAGTCCGTTGCACCGCCTCCGTGTTCCGCGAGCGCAAGCGCGATCGCCCGTTCCAGCGGATTGTCTTCGAAGGATTCGGTCACCTCGCCGAGGTGCGATGAGAACGCGAATGCACGCACCTTCGGCAACACTTCCTTGAGGCTGTAGAGGAACGTGAGCATGAAACGGGCGTACTCCGAGACCGAGCCGCTCACGTCGCAAATGGCGAAGACTTTGGGCCGGGCGACCTTCTCCGACT
>DATCLP010000488.1:0-4247 GCA_036563855.1 Steroidobacteraceae bacterium
GCGCTCGTTCGCGACACAGCCGCGCCCCCACGTCTCGTCGTCTCGCAGTGCAGTCCTGTACTGGTGTAACGGGCAAGCGACGTTCGTCGACAACTGACGAACGTCGCTCCCGAACTCGAACGCAGGGCTAATGTTTAGGCACGAACCATACGTCGTAGAACAACCGCGCGTTCAACAGCGCGCCTCGGTCCCACCAGCTGATTCCTCTGAGCCGGAACTCGTTTCCGAACTCATCTGTTCGCCTGCTCTCACGATATCTACTTTCGATGGCGATTAGGCCTGCCGCCGAAGCTTTTCGTATCTCATTGGCTTGCGAGATGCCGTCGTGGTTCGCATCTTTCCACAAGAGCAGCTTGTGGTATGCCGCATCGCTCGCGTCAATCGTGCCGTCCTTGACGCTCGGTCCGTAGCTCTCGTCCTCGAGAGATGCCAATGCGTCAAATCCGTGATTGGCGCGCTGCCGGTCAGAGCCGGGAGGAAGCGGTGTGACATTGCCAAAAAGCTCCTCGCCGTCATCGACGACGTTGTTGCCGTTGCGGTCGAATGCAAGGAACGCTACGTCGCGTGTTGGATCCGTCCAAGAAATGGCGTCCTGTTGACCGTCCGCATTAATGTCAAACCAAACGCCCCGATCGGCACTGGTCAGTTTGTAACCCTTGCCACTCGTGTCGAAAACGATCGGACAGCAATCGACACAATCGCACTCATAGTAACTCCAGACGCATCCTTCAATCGAGCATCCTCCTGGAGGTGGCTCGCAATCGCAGATAGACCGAGCTCCGTTAGATTGCTCGAAACGCTCGTTTTCCACACCGTTCCAATCGAATTCGCCATTGGCGTACTGGAAAACGCCACAAGGAATGCTGCACACCGTCGATGCCGTAACGGTCGTTCCTGAGCCATCAGGCAAGTGTCCCGTCGACTTAAAACCGTCCGAGCAGGCATACCCATTCAACATCACCTTGGCTCGAATAGAGCCAAAGCACGTTGGGTGCGCATTCGGAGTGTGGCTGAGAGTTGCGGTAGCTGATATGCCCGCGAGATTCGTGCCTAAGATCGTGATCGACGCGGCCGCAGACCCGTATGAATCGCCTGTGCAGAACGCCTCCGTTTCCCGTGGGGCCAAGACAACGACCGACAGAACAAAAGCGATTGAGATGAGACAATGGGGTTTCATGATGACCTCTCAATTGTGCTCTTGAAAAAGGGACGCTTTACAGGCCAACTATCGCTGATCGAAACCATGATTTCACGCCCACACGATAGTCATCTACGTAGCGCAACATTGCTCGCCACCCCTCGACGCTAATTCTGCGGAGAAGGTGGTATCGCGCTGACATGATCGCCCGTTGTAAGCGCATCTCAAACTGCCTTTGCTCAGCAACGTCCGTCGCTGGCGTGCTTGTCAAGCCTGCGACTTCAACCGCGGTATCCTTCGCAATCTGCAAGAAAACGCGGACATCCTCCGGGGGCATGCGAAACACGGAGCGGCTCAAGAGACGCAAATACTCGTCTGTGATTCTTCCATGCTGCTCTAGGTTGTAGTCGACAGCTCTCGACCACGCCTCGAACATGAATCTCCACACTTGATGTTCCGGCAAAAGATGGGGGTACTCACGACCCTTGACGACCACTTCGCAGAAGCGCTCGCCTGTGTCTTCTTGGATGACACGTCCGGGCACGGGCAGGATGACCCTCAACGTGCGGGCCGTATCCTGCGCGTAATCGCTCCAACGGGTGAAATCATCATCCGATAGTTCGCGAAGAACGTTGTCTCGTGCATCGAGAATTGAATCGGCTATGACCAGGTCACGATCAAGCGTGGCCTCGCGGGGAAAGCCAGCCGTCGGTTTCGTTGGCAGGGATTGTCGGAGTGCGGTCGCTCGCTGTAGTGCGACGGCACCAAGTGCGGCAACCCGCGCGCGAGTGTCATTTCCAAGACCGAGAGCGGCAGCTGCCGATGGATTGTCGGAGTGGCGCTTGAATGCTGCCTCCCAGACGTCGTGCGCAGGCAACATGTCCGCCTTGTCGTCACCTGACACTGTGACTCTGCATTGGTTCGGATCCGGCTGCTGCGAGGCAGACTCCGTCGTCGAGTAACTGAAGATGAACGGCCCACCTGTGGCCGCCAGAAACACGATCGGCAAGAAGGTCCGACGTAAGGTCATGACGAAGCCTCCTCAAAAGGCGTGCGAGGGTGGGTCAGAATGGTAAGGGTCAGTGATCTGCCTGTCAACCCGAGCGGATTCGAATTTATGCAACCGCGACCTGCTCTACCAGCTCGACAAATCCCGGATGAAGCCGTTTCTCGTTTTCGACCCTCCGGTTGCGGATTATCGGACGCGGGCGATAACCAAATCGCATGTACCTGACCAAAGACGCGAACGCGGCAACGCTGCGTCAGGTCGCGGCGCTCGCGCCGGGCTCGACGTTCATCATGTCGTTCTCATTGCCCATCGAGCTCGCGGACCCTGTCCAGTCCTGCTGTGCGGCCCATGATTCCGCCTATGTCATCGTTGGTCAGAAACGGCGCGTAGAACATCGTGTAAGGGAAGCTGCGCGTCAGCTTACCGTTCTCGATCATGTACGTGGCCGGTGACAACATGTACGCAACGCCTGGCCGAGCAGGCGGCCGGTAGCGACCGCGCTCGAAGCCGTCGGCGATCTGCCGGTCGATTTCGGCATCAGACATTCCCTTCAGCCGCATCTCCGCGTCGTCGACAAACGCCGGCAGAATCGTGCGCGTCCCTTCGTCATCGAAACAGACCGGATAGAAGTTGCCGCCGCGGCGGCTCACCATGCACGTGAATGGATTGGTCCCTTGCTTGGCTTCCACGTAGCCAGCGTTCTCGAGAACAAGCACGGTTGCCTCTGGGCGCAGTTCCTTTGGCAACGCATTGACGGCCAGACGCATCTCGAGATCGCGCGGCAGCAGGATGATCGACAACGCGTACATGATAGAGAGCATTCGTTACCCCACTTCGCTTCGGCGCTGCCGCGCGTGGTGCGCAGCCTCGGTCACCGTTTGGAACACGCGAAACATCGCGGCCCATTCCTTTTCGGTCATCTCGGCCCGTAGGTATTCCTGCGCCTGCTTCCACCTCGGCTTCGCCACGCTGAGGCGCCGGCGTCCTTCCGTCGTCAGCGTCAGCTGCCGCTCGCGGCGTGTGCGTCCAGGCGTAGTCGCGATCCATCCCTGGCGCTCCAGCCATTGGACGTTACGCGACACGGTCGTCTTACCCAGACCGAACAGGCGACCCAGGGCGGCCTGATTCGAGGGCCCGAGCTTTTCCAGCGTAAGCAACAATACGAACTGCGGCGCTTCGAGACCGCTCTCGCGCAGCACGCTGTCGTAGAACTGTGTGAGCACGCGCGCGACCTGCCGCGCGGTCGCGCACGCGCAGACGAACTGCGCTTCGTTCACTGCGATCCCAACAGAACTCGCAACGGCGTGAGCGGCGTGAGCGCGATGTACTCGAGTGTTGCGAGCCCCGCCTTCTCGAACGGCAGTTCCGCCGTGATCTTCTTCGCTTCATCGACGCTCGTGGCGTTCAGGATGAAGACGACGCCCCGGTTGTCTTGCAACAGTAAGAATTAGTCAAGAGCAACCTGTGGCCAGCCTTATCCAGCCGTGATCATCGATCGCTAATCGGCGCGCAGCGCGATCATCGGATCGACGCGCGCGGCGCGACGCGCGGGGCGAAGCGATGCGAGCAGCGTGACGAAAATGAGAACGCCGGCGACAATGGCGTAGGTCAGCGGGTCGGCGGCGGTGAGTCCGAAGAGCATCGACTCGACGAACCGACGGACGCTGTACGCGGCGGCGAGGCCGAGCACGAGTCCGACCGCAACCAGCGTGAACGATTCGCGCAGCACCATCCGCAGCACCTGCGCCGGCACTGCGCCAAGCGCCAGCCGCAGGCCGATCTCTCCGGTGCGCTGGAGCACCAGGTAGGACATCAGTCCATACAGGCCCACGCACGCGAGAATGAGCGCGGCTACGCCGAAGAAGCCCGAGAGCTGTGCGAACAGGCGTTCCTGCGAATTGCGGCGCTCGATCTGCTGCTCCTGCGTCCGGAGATCGATGACGGGCAGCGTCGGATCGATCTCGCGCACGGCGGCGCGGATCCCGGGACCAATCGCCGCCGGATCGCGGGTCGTGCGCACGTAGTAGTTCGCAACGCCGTCGAGCATCTGCGGCGCGGGCAGGTAGATGGTCACGGGCTCGGCCTCGCGCAGTGTGGTGT
>DATCLP010000489.1:0-4156 GCA_036563855.1 Steroidobacteraceae bacterium
CTCGATAAGCATGCGTGACGCGCGCGATCTGCAACAGCTTGGCAACGACACTGTCGCCGACCTGATACTCGCTCAGCGCATCGAAATACGCTTTATCGATCGTGCCACCGGTCGTGGCCACGAGAATCGGCTCTGTATTCACGGAATATCGAGCGTAGGTCGCGGGAAGGCGCGCATTTTAGCCGCACGACGCTCACCGGGCACGAAGCGAATCAGGAGCTAGCCGCCTAGACACTAAAGCTGGGCGCTTGGGTGACTGATGCGGGGGATTTCGAAGTGTTGCCGCTGCGGACGCGGAGCACGCTTCTTTTTCTACAGCCTAGAGCCTATAGCCTGACGTGGAGCGGGTGATGGGAATCGAACCCACGTTCGTAGCTTGGGAAGCTACTGTTCTACCATTGAACTACACCCGCACCGGAGCAGATTCTATTCATGCCCGCCGCGGAGCGGCAACCGCACGCTAAAGCGGCGGAAGGAGTATTCGTGCGCTTTGACCTAAGAGACTTGGAGTTATTCGTGGCGGTCGCCGAGGCCGGGAGCATTGCCCGCGCCGCGGAGCGGTCGCATACCGTCGCCTCGGCGGTCAGTAAGCGCATTTCCGACCTGGAGGAGAACTTCGGAACGGCGTTGCTGGTGCGCGGTGCCAAGGGCGTCGAATTGACGGCCGCTGGCCACGCCTTGCTGGCACGGGCACGCGTGCTGCTGCATCACGCAACCCAACTCGACGCGGAGATGCGCCGGCATGCGAGCGGCGCTCACGGTTACGTGCGCGTGTTCGCGAACATCTCGGCGATCGTGGAATTCTTACCGCGCGCGCTTGCCACGTTCGCCGAGGCGCACCCAGATATCCATGTGCATCTGGAAGAGCACGTGAGCTCCGACACGGCAGCCGCAGTTGCGGACGGCACGGCCGACTTCGGAATCGTCAGCGAACTTCCGGTGATCGACGGGCTGACGACGCTACCGTTCCGTACGGATGAGCTCGTCTTGATCCTGAAACACGACGACCCGCTTGCCTCGCGCGCTTCGATCGATTTCAGCGAGGTGGCGCAACGACCGTTCGTCGGTCTGCACGCGAGCAGCTCGCTGCATCGCTTGTTGACCCAAGCGGCAACCGAAGCCGGTACCTCTATCAACTGGAGAATCCAGGTAACCAGCTTCGATGCGGCCTGCGCGATGGTCGCCGCCGGGTTGGGCGTGAGCATCATGCCGCGCGCCGCGACGACGGCGTACATCCGGTCGCTCGCGCTCGCCGTCGTACCGCTCACGAATCCATGGGCGCGGCGACAATTGTTCCTGTGTTCGCGCACCGGGGCCGAGCTGCCCTCTTCCGCTCGGCTGCTCTTCGAGCATCTGCGCGCTCAGGCCTAAGCCATACTTGCGCCGATGTTGCGTTCTTGCCGAACGCATACCCTCGTGTCGTTTCGATTACTTCCTGACTCATGACCGATTCTGCCGATCATACCAACGCATCGACGCGCCGCCGCACGATTCGCAGCTATGTGCTGCGTTCGGGCCGCGCGACCGCCGCACAACAACGTGCGCTGGAACAGTTGTGGCCGAAATACGGCGTTCCGCGCCAGGATGCGCAGCTCGACTTCGATGCCATCTTCGGGCGTCGCGCGCCGCGCATGCTCGAGATCGGCTTCGGTGCCGGAGAAGCGCTGCTGGCTTTCGCCCAATCCCATCCCGAGATGGACTGCATCGGTATCGAGGTGCACCGGCCGGGCATCGGCCATTTGTTGCTCGGAGTCCACGCAGCACAGCTCACCAATGTGCGCGTCATCGATCGCGATGCCGTCGAAGTGCTGCAAGACGAGATCCCGTCTGCGTCGATCGCCGTCGCTCACATCTTCTTTCCGGATCCTTGGCACAAGAAGCGTCATCACAAGCGGCGCTTGATCCAGCCGCCGTTCGTGCAACTGCTCGCGCGCGTACTCGAGCCTGGTGCGACGCTTCGGCTTGCAACCGATTGGGAAAACTACGCATTGCAGATGCGCGAGGTCTTGGATTCATCAAACGCGTTTCGAAACGTTGCAGGCGAAGCAGGCTTCGTCGCGCGCAGCGACGTGCGTCCGCTGACGAAGTTCGAAAAGCGCGGTCAGCGGCTCGGGCATCGAGTTTGGGATCTCGAGTACGTACGAGTGTGACGCATCGTGCGTTGGAACGATCGCTGCATGCGACTCGTGTTGCAGTTGCGTCGAGCGAACAACGTGTGCGCATGATGCTTTGCGCAAAAAATGCCTCTTGAATCCGTGCGCGTGCAGGAGCATAAACAAAGACGAATCGAGCGAATCGACTAAGGAAGCAGTCCGCGCAAGGAATGCGTGCAATCAGCATTAAATGGAGGGAGTCATGCCGTCGCCGAGTCCGATCGTAGGCCAGTGGTATCGCCGAGCTGATGGATCACACTTCGAAGTGGTAGCCATTGATCGCGACGACGGAACCGTGGAGGTTCAGCACTTCGACGGAACGCTCGAAGAGTTCGATCTCGATTCCTGGGAAGAGTTGGAATTCGAAGAGGCGGAAGCGCCCGAAGATTGGACGGGCTCGGTCGACATCGAGCCGGAAGACTACGACAGCGAACGCGAGCTCACGATCGGCAGCATCTGGGCCGACCCGCTCACCAGCCTCGACCGTAGCGAAGCTTCAGGCTATTCGGAGTGGCCGTCGCCGAGAGACTTCTGAGGCCCGGGTTCGGGGCTCGGAGCCAAGAAGTGCACTGCACTTCAATTGAGACGCTCACGTTTTCGTTTTGGTGATCCCCTCACCGTCACGCTTCGCTCTGCGCTCCTTGACGTGCATGGATGCACTAATGCCGCGAACGCAGGATACGTAAGAGCGGCCTCCCCAAGGGAGAGGCGATTCACGCGCGCAGAGCCCAGCCCAGAACCCTATTTCAACAGCTCGCCGTCCACTTCCACGACAACCATTCCTCTTTCCACTCTCACCGGCAACGCCCGCAGTGATCGGCCAGCGCACGGACCCGCGATGCATTCGCCTGTTGCGCGATCGAAGAGCGCGCCGTGCGATCGGCACATGATGGCCGAACCATCCATCGTGAGAAACTCATCCGGCCGCCAGTTGAGCGGGTGACCGGCGTGGGGGCATCGATTGACGTAAGCGAATACTTGCTCGCCGATGCGTACGACGAATCCGCGTAGCGGCCAGTCGCCCTCGCCGATCGAAAAGGCGCGAGAGCCTGGATCGCTCAATTCGTCCAGGCGACAGATGGCAACGCAATCTTGCGCGGACACTACGTCGCACCGCCAGTCGACTGAGTGCTGCGCTGCGTAGCTGCAGAGCCGATCGATGCATCGATCAATCCGGCGCGCGTCATCAACCAAAACAGCACGATGCCGGGCAGCGCGATCACGAACGTAAATAGGTAGAAATTAATGTATCCGAGATGCTCGATGAGCGCTCCCGCGCTCGTGCCGGTCAAGATACGACCGACGACGCTCGAAGCTGCCGAGATCAAGGCGTATTGGCTCGCCGTGAAACGCAGATCGCAGAGCGCGGAGAAGTACGCGACGACGGTCACGCCGCCGATGCCGCTCGCGATGTTCTCGAAACCCATTGCGGCCGCGAGCGCCCAATTCGAATGTCCCATCGCGGCCAACCCGGCGAAGCTCAAATTGGACACCGCCATGAGCCACAAGCTCAGCAACACCGAGCGTTTCATTCCCAGACGGGAATACAGAATGCCACCTAGAAAGATACCGCCGAGGTATCCCCAAAAGCCGAAGCCGACGTCGTAGATCGCGATCTCGTCGTTAGTGTATTGGAGATCCTGCGCCAGCAATCGGAACGTGAGCATGCCGAGCGTGTCGCCGATCTTGTGCAGCAAGATGAACAACAGCACGAGCCATGCGCCTTGTCGTTGAAAGAATTCCACGATCGGCGCGGCAACCGAGCTCGCAAGCGCGGCCAATCCTTGACGCTTGATGGGCTGACGGTGGCGCTTCGGCTCGCCCATGACGAGGCCAGTGACGATGGCAGGCAGCGCGAGAAAGGCACAGACGATGTACGCATACTGCCAACCGATGCGCGCAGCGAGCGTAAGCGCAAGCGCCGCAGCGACCACCGAGCCGATTCTCCAACCGTACTGCGACATACCGGCGCCGACACCCAATTGCTCGGGCTCGAGCAGCTC
>DATCLP010000490.1:0-4073 GCA_036563855.1 Steroidobacteraceae bacterium
GAGTCAAGGAATCACATGGGGACAATTGCGGTCGTTCTTTCGATGCTTGCAGCGGTGGTCGCGAGCGGCATCATCGTTCGTGCCATTCCGTTTGCAGTGCCGACCCCGCTCGTTCAGATCGCATTCGGTGCAGCGATTGCAGCCAGCGACCTGCAGCATGTCGAGCTGGATCCGGAAATCTTCTTCTTTCTATTTCTTCCGCCGTTATTGTTTCTCGACGGTTGGCGCATTCCCAAAGAGGGATTGCTGCACGACAAGGGAATGATTCTCGAGCTCGCACTCGGACTCGTGGTCGTCCAGGTCGTCGGAATGGGTTTGTTCATTCACTGGCTCATTCCGGCCGTTCCCTATCCCGTTGCTTTCGCGCTTGCGGCGATCGTCTCACCGACCGATCCGATCGCCGTTTCGTCGATCAGTGCGCGATTCCCGATTCCGAAACGGGTCTTGCACGTCCTCGAAGGGGAATCGCTCCTCAACGATGCTTCCGGCCTGGTGTGCTTTCGGTTTGCGGTCGCCGCAGCCGTTAGCGGCACGTTCTCGCTACTCGACGCGAGCGCTGTGTTCGTGCAATTGGTCATCGTGGGTGTGCTGGCCGGCGTTGCGCTCACGTTGGGCGTGATGTCAGCGAAGTCGTGGCTGACGCGGCATCTCGGGGAAGAATCGGGGTCGCAGGTTTTGATCAGCTTGCTCGTCCCCTTCGGAGCCTATGAGCTGGCAGAGCACTTGGGCGGCTCGGGCATTCTCTCGGCGGTCGCCGCCGGCATCACGATGAGCTATGTCGAGCTGAGCGGTCGTGCGCTTGCCGGAACGCGCGTGCAACGCACGGCAGTGTGGGATACCGTGCAGTTCGCGTTGAACGGCATCATGTTCGTCTTGCTCGGCGAGCAGCTGCCGCGGATCTTCGCGGGCGCCGTGGACGTGGTACGCGAGTCCAACCACGAGAATCCCGCGTGGCTCGCGGTCTACGTGCTTGCGATCAATCTTGGGCTGGCGCTGCTCCGGTTTTTGTGGGTGTGGGTCTCGCTCTACATCGCCTACCGGCTTGCGAAGCGTCGGGGCGATCCGGCCGTACACCCGCCAGGGTTGCGGTTGACGGCCGCGATGTCGGTCGCCGGTGTACGTGGCGCGATCACATTGGCGGGCGTACTCACGTTGCCCCTTGCAGTTGCCGATGGGACGCCGTTTCCGGCGCGGGATCTCGCGATCTTTCTGGCTGCCGGTGTCATCATTCTTTCGCTGACCGCAGCGAGTTTCCTTCTGCCGCGTTTGCTGCAAGGGCTGCATCTGCCGACGGAGTCCATCGAAGACGAACACACGGAGCTCGCGCGCGCCGAGGCTTCGAAAGCGGCCATTCGTGCGGTCGAGGAAGCCGCCCACAACATGGCTAGCCGGGATAGCGATGTCGATCTCTATGCCGAGGCAGCGGCAAGAGTGATGGACATGTATCGGCGTCGTCTGGAAGGGCAGGTCGGCAACGAGAATTCGGTTCGTATCCGGCGTATGAACGAAATCGAACGCCAGCTCAGACTCGCCGCGCTCAATGCGGAACGCGAGACGCTGTACGCGCTGGCGCGTGCGAACAAGATCTCCGACGCAAAGTCGCGCACACTCGTTCGCGAAATCGACTTGATCGAAGAGCGGCTTGCGAAGGCTCGCTTCATTTAGTTCCCCTCGAGATTGCACTTCCAGCTGACCCAACCCATTGCGGCTAGAACCCATCTCAGAGCGTCATGAGCGGCTGCAGGTGACCGACGGGAATTTCGCGGGACGAGCACTGCAAAGACGCGCTGGCGCTGGTCGCAGGGTGCCTGCGTACGCGCAGTAATCTTGAGATAGGTTCCAGGCACATCCGGCTGCGGGGAGATCCTTAAGGGTATTGCTCATGCGGCGTTCGAATGCGCTTCCATGCAGATTCTTCATTCGCATTCCAGCGCTCGCTGGCGCACGCTACATCGCAGAGATGCGATGCAGTGAGGAGGCACCGTGATCGAGAATACGCCCCGGTCGATGCAATTGCAGGAGAAGCTGCGCGAATTCTTCGACCAATACATCTATCCGAACAGGCAGACATATCACGAGCAGTTGCTCGAGAATCGCAAGCGCGGCGAACCGTTCGCGCCGCTTCCGCTCATCGAGGAGTTGAAGCCGAAGGCGCGTGCGGCGGGGTTGTGGAATCTATTCTTGCCGAAATCGAAGCGCGCACCGGAGGGGTTGTCGAATTTCGAATACGCGCCTTTGTGTGAAATCATGGGCCGCGTGCCCTGGTCTGCCGAGGTCTTCAACTGTTCGGCGCCCGACACCGGAAACATGGAGACGATCGAGCGCTACGGCACCGAAGCGCAGAAAGACGAGTGGCTCGAGCCCTTGCTTGCCGGAAAGATCCGAAGCGCCTTTTTGATGACCGAGCCGGCAGTCGCCTCATCCGATGCGACGAACATCGAATGCAGCATTCGTCGTGAAGGCGATGAATACGTGATCAACGGCCGGAAGTGGTGGTCGAGCGGCGCGAACGATCCGCGCTGCAAGATCTTCATCGTCATGGGCAAGACCAATCCTGATGCACCGCGCCACAAACAGCAATCGATGATTCTAGTGCCGGCCGACAGCAAGGGCGTGCGAGTTGTGAGAGCCTTGCACGTCTTCGGTTACGACGATGCGCCGCATGGCCACGCGGAGGTGGAGCTCAACGATGTTCGCGTTCCTGTATCGAACATCCTGCTCGGCGAAGGCCGCGGTTTCGAGATCGCTCAGGGCCGGTTAGGGCCTGGTCGCATTCATCACTGCATGCGCTCGATCGGCGTTGCCGAATATGCGCTCGAGCAGATGTGCAAGCGTCTGGTCAGTCGAGTCGCCTTCGGCCGGCCGATTGCCGAGCAATCCGTCTGGCACGAGCGCATCGCAGAGGCACGCTGCAGCATCGACCAGGCGCGTCTCATGGTGCTTCACGCGGCTCGCATGATGGACACGGTCGGCAACAAGGCGGCGCGCAAAGAGATTGCGATGATCAAAGTCATCGTCCCGAGCATGTCCTTGCGCATCCTCGACTGGGCCATCCAAGCGCATGGCGCTGCCGGCGTTTGCCAGGATTTCGAGTTGGCGCACCTGTGGGCCGGCCAACGCACGTTGCGGCTGGCGGATGGACCCGATGAGGTTCACCGCAACGCGATCGCGAAGCTCGAGTTGGCGCCGTATCTCGGCAAGTCGACTGACTCTGTCGAGATGCCCATCACGCGCGGTAGCTAACGGGATCTCGAGCAGCTGCACTCGAGAAATTGCAACGGCTGCGCTTCGCCGCGAAGTGCATGGCCCCGCGCAGCCATTCCGGCGGCGCGTTCGGTTCGGATCAGAGAACTCTGCAACTCGTTGCCTGAAGCACGATCGCCTGCTGCGTGCGCGCGTGAATCAGCGCGCATTGCTCGCCGCGCTTGACCAACCGGAACATCGCTGGCGGCTCGCGCTCGCGAATTTCGATTCGTCTGCCTGAGCTGTCGCGCAGCGGCTTCCGCTCGATCGTGAGGATGCTCTCGCGCGTCAGCGCATCGTCGGCGAGCGTGACGGGCGCGCCGATGACGCTCTCCACGGCTCGCTGCAGCTCTGCGCGGGATTCCGGCGTCGGCGCGGAAATCACGGCAGGCGCATCTTGTTGTGCGCCGGTTGCGGTCGTGCAGGATGCAAGGACCGCAGACGCGGCGCACACGACGAGCGGTCGCGTCAGCTTGCGCCCGTTCATAACGACGTGTTGTGCATCAGACGGATCTCGCGATAGGCCGGTCGTGCGACCTTGGGTTCTTCGGCTGCACCGCTCGGCTTGAGCTGCCCGAGGCCGGCCGGTGGAAGGGAACACTGTCCGCTCATCCGGTAGTCGAGGGCCACCGACAGCATTCGCTCGTTCGCATCGCCCAGCTCGTGCGTGAGATCGTCGTTAATCGAACAGCCGGGAACGGGCTCGCCGCGGTTGAATTGCGTGTTGCTCGGCGAGAAGCCGTCGGTGTAATCGCCGAAGTTCGCGTCGTTGACGCCCTTGAATTGCACGGAGAAATAAGTCGTGCCGCAATTGTCGAAGGGATAGAAAC
>DATCLP010000491.1:0-12374 GCA_036563855.1 Steroidobacteraceae bacterium
CGGCATGACGGCCGACCAGGTCGAGCGGCTGCTCGAGGCCGGAGACGCGACGCTCGCGACCGGAGAGTTCGAGCTCCTGAGCCCGCAGGCCGGCACCGTGATTCATGATGATTTCGTCGTCGGCGAGGTCGTCGAGCCGGGCCACGTGCTGTTCGAGATCAGCGACGAGTCCGTGCTATGGGTCGAGGCGCGGCTCTCGCCGGAGGACGCGGCGCGCATCCGTATCGGCAGCACGGCGACGATCGGTCTGACCAACGGGCGCCGCGTCGAAGGCGAAGTGATCCAGCGTCATCATCGGCTCGACGAGACGACGCGCACGCAGAGCGTGCGCATCGAGGTCGACAACAGCGAGGACCTCCTGCATGCCGGCGACTACGTCGAGGTCTCGCTGCCGACGTCGGTCTTCGAGGCGCGGGTTGCGGTGCCCGAGGAGGCCGTGCTGCTCCTCGATGGGGTGCCGACGGTGTTCGTCGTCGACGGCGACGAGGTCCATGCGCGGCCCGTCGAGACGGGCGCGACGGCGTCCGGATGGACCGCGATCGAGGCGGGGCTTGCTCCCGGCGACGAGGTCGTCACGCAGGGGGCGTTCCTGATCAAGTCTCTAATGCTGAAGTCGCAGATGGGCGAAGGCCACGCGCACTAAGAAGACTGACCGTCAATGCTGAACAAGATCGTCGAGGCTTCGCTGCGCTACAAGTTTCTCGTCCTAATCGCGTTCGCGGTCGTCGCGTTTCTCGGCGTACGCGCCGTGACCAACGTGCCGATCGACGCGTTTCCGGACGTGACGCCCATTCAGGTCAACATCTACACCGAGTCGCCCGGGCTCGCACCAGAGGACGTCGAGCAGTTACTGACGTTCCCGATCGAGTCCGGCATGGCAGGCCTACCCGACGTCGAGCAGATCCGCTCGGTGTCGCTGTTCGGTCTGTCTTACGTGTCCGTCTACTTCGCCGACGACGTTGACATCTATTTCGCACGGCGGCTCGTCAACGAGCGGCTGCAACAAGTCGCGGAGCGCATCCCGGAAGGTTACGGCACGCCAAAGATGGGGCCGAACTCGTCGGGCCTCGGCCAGGTGTTCTGGTACACAGTCCAGCAGTCCGACGAGAAGCTGGCTGGCGAGCTCTCGCCGATGGATCTCCGGACTATTCAGGATTGGACGGTGCGCCCGATCCTGCGCACCGCGCCCGGCGTCGACGACGTGCTGTCCTGGGGCGGGCAGGAGCGGCAGTATCAGGTCGTCATCGATCCGCTGCGGCTGATCAAGTACGAGCTGTCCTATAGCGAAGTCATCGAAGCGATCGACGCGAATAACCGTCAAGTTGGCGGCCAGTACGTGAATCTCGGTCCAGAGCAGTATCTCGTGCGGGGTCTCGGCCTCGTGGACGGCGAGAAGGATATCGGTCGGATCGTCCTGAAGGTCGAGGACGGCACACCGGTATACCTGCGCGACGTCGCGCGCATCGAGCAGGCGCCCGGACTGCGCTTCGGTGCCGTCACACGCGACGGCGAGGAGGTCGTGCTCGGCATGGCGCTGTCTCGGATCGGCACGAACGCCGCCGATGTCGTCGAAGCGGTAAAGGAAAAGGTGGCGACAGTCCAATCGGCGCTGCCCGAAGGCGTCGAGCTCGAGCCGGTATACGAGCGGACAGAGCTCGTCGAGGAAGCCGTCGGAACGGCTGAGCGCGCTTTGATCGAGGGCTCGATCCTTGTCGCGATCGTCCTGTTCCTGTTTCTCGGCGAGTTGCGCGCCGCGTTGGTCGTCATCTCGGCTCTGCCGCTGGCGATGCTCATCGCGTTCATCTTCATGGAGCAAGCAGGGCTTTCGGCTAATCTGATGTCGCTCGCGGGGCTCGCAATCGGCATCGGCATGATGGTGGACGGGGCCGTGGTCATGGTCGAGAACTCGTTCCGAATCATGGCCGAGCGGCGTGCTGAGGGCCGCGAAGTCGACCGGACGGCGGCCGTGCTCACCGCGGCCAAGGAAGTCGCGAACCCCATCGCGTTCGCGATCCTGATCATCATCGTCGTGTTCCTGCCGCTTTTCAGCCTCGAGGGCCTCGAAGGCAAGCTCTTCAAGCCAATGGCGTTCAACATCAGCTTTGCGATGGCAGGATCGCTGATCCTGACAATGACGCTGATCCCCGTGCTCGCCGCGATCATTCTGAAGCCGAAGGAGGAACGCGACACGCTGCTCGTGCGCTGGATCAAGCGCGGCTACCTGCCGCTGCTGGCCTGGTCGTTGGGACACAGGAGAACCGTCGTCGCAAGCGCCGTCGCGCTGCTGATCGCGAGCCTCGCCCTCTTCCCATTCCTCGGCAAAGAGTTCATGCCGCAGCTGCAGGAAGGGTCGATCATGTGGCGGGTCACGTCGATTCCTTCGACCTCCCTCGAGCAGTCGATCGAGATCTCCAAGCGCATCGAGAACGCGCTTGGCCAGTACCCGGAGGTCACGACGACGATCGCGATGATCGGTCGCGCCGAGATGGGTGAAACGGCCGACGTCAACTACATGGAGATCTACACGGGCCTTCTCCCTCCGAACGAGCGCGAGCGTTCGGTGGCGGAGCTGACCGAAGCGATGCGCGAGACGCTCGAGGAGATCGTCCCAACGGCCGTGTTCGCGTACACGCAGCCGATCCAGATGAGGGTCGAGGAGCTGATCTCCGGCGTGCGCGCGACGCTTGCCGTGAAGGTCTACGGCGAGGACCTCGGCGAACTCGACAGGCTGAGCACCGAAATCATGCGCGCCGTCGGACAAGTGCCGGGCGTCGCGGATCTGTCGCTCGAGGCGAACCTCGGCAAGCCGCAGATCCGCATCGCAGTCGACCGCGAGCAGCTCGCGCGCTATGGCCTGAACGCCGACGATGTGCTAACGGTCGTGCGCACGGGTATAGGCAACGAGCCCGTCTCGACGCTGATCGAAGGCGTACGTCGCTTCGACATCACGGCGCGGATCGACGACAGCTCGAAAAAGTCGGTTGAATCGATTCGCAACATTCCGCTGAAGACGGGCACTGGCGCGATCGTGCCCCTATCCAGGGTCGCGGAGGTGACTACCGCGGAGGGCTATTCGTTCATCCGACGGGAGCAGCTACAGCGCTACGCCGTCGTACAGATGGATGTGCGAGGCCGCGACGTTGACGGCTTCGTTCAGGATGCGAACGCGCTGATTGAGCAACAGATCGATCTGCCGCCGGGCTATTGGATCGAATGGGGCGGCGCGTTCGAGAATCAGCAGCGGGCGCTCGCCCGGCTCTCGCTGATCGTGCCAGCGACGATCTTCTTCATCTTCGTGCTGCTTTACACGGCATTCAATTCCCTGAAGTACGCGGCCCTGATCATCGCGAACATTCCGTTTGCGACCATCGGTGGGGTCATTGCGCTCTGGATCACGGGTCAATACCTCTCGGTCCCCTCCGCGATCGGCTTCATCGCGGTGTTCGGCGTCGCAATGTTGAACGGCATCGTGCTCGTGTCCTTTACCAATGAGCTGAGGCACAAGGGGTTAACGGTCGCCGATGCGGTTCGCCGAGGCGCGGAACTCAGGCTCCGGCCTGTGCTGATGACGGCAAGCGTTGCAATCCTCGGCTTGATTCCGATGCTGCTCTCCACCGGGGTTGGGGCGGAAACGCAGCGCCCGCTTGCTGCCGTCGTCGTCGGCGGATTGATCACGTCCACGGCGCTGACGCTGGTCCTGCTGCCTGTCATCTACGAATGGATCGAATCGGGAAAATCGGAGAACCGCGCATGAAGGAGATCAAAGCCTTTATCGATCCGAGCCGGATCGCGGATGTCGTGCGCGCCCTAGAGAACGCCGGCTTCCGCCACCTCTCGGTGATTGACGTCAAGGGCATTCTGAAGGCCCTCGACAAAAGGGCGCATGAGTATTCGGTCGAGATCGGCGAGAAGGTGGTCACGGAGATTAAGCTTGAGGTCGTATGCGAGAACGACGCGCGCACGGCCGAAGCGACGGGAATCATTCAGCAGAATGCCGATACCGGACAACAGGAGGCCGGGTGGATCTACGTCAGCGACATCGAGAAGGCGCTGCCGATCGGCAACAGTGCGCGCGCTTAGAAAAGTAGGCGATGCCAGCGGCCAGCGAAGCATACATGCCTAGCAAAGCGCGGAGGAACTTGACGAATAAGCGTTTGAAGGCCAGCTGTCTATCGGGCTAACTGCCAGACGGGAGTCGGTGCCCGGCGATGCTCATCCCCGGCACTCGATAGCTCTGACGGATCACTTTAACTGGTGCATCGACAGCTCCTTCAGTGTTCGGCATGCTCCTGATCCCGCATACCCGCTCGCATAGCGGTTACCCGAAATCTGTGGAACGCTCGGCGCCCTGCGCGAGCGCCTCGAGGATCTTGCACTCAGCGATAGGGCCGCCGGCACAAGATTCGACAAGCGCGCCAAGCGCGAGCTCCAGACGTCGCAGGTCGGCAAGCTTCTGCCGAACATCCTCGAGATGCCGCTCAGCGATGCTCCGAACCGTGCGACAGGAGCGATCTGGGCCGCTCGCAAGAGCGATCAGGCTGCGAATCTCTTCAATCGAGAAACCCAAGGCACGGCACCGCCTCAGGAACAGGAGCCGCTGCAAATGCTCGGGCCGATACTGGCGGTAGCCCGAGGGCGAGCGCGGGGGTGTCGGCATCAGGCCGATGCGCTCGTAATAACGGATGGTCTCAACTAGCGTGCCGCTTCTCGCGGCCAGGCCCCCAATCCGCATCGTTCCGCCTCTTTACCCTGTAGTGGCTATAGACTTTAACATAGGGGCTCGTGGAGCCAGGAGAGTTCACGTGAGCGACTGCGGCTGCCAAGTGCAGGCGGCAAGCACGGCCGACCAGCGGCGCGTCCTCGGCATAGCGCTCGCACTGAACGCCACGATGTTCGTCGTGGGTACAGTCGCCGGAATCCTCGCCCAGTCGAGCGGGCTGCTCGCCGATGCGCTCGACATGCTAGCGGACGCGTCCGCTTACACGATTGCGCTCCTCGCAAACGCGCGCCCCCCCGCCTTCAAGCGTCGTGCCGCACTCGCGAGCGGGGTCATCCTTGCGCTGCTCGGGGCGGGCGTCATCGTCGACGCCGTGCGCCGTGCGGTCACGACGAGCGATCCTGAAGGGCTCGCGATGTTCGCAGTCGCGACGCTCTCGCTCATCGTGAATGCCGCGGTGCTGCGGCTGCTACGGCGCTATCGGGAAGGCGAAGTGCATCTGCGCGCCTCGTGGATCTTCACCCGCGCCGACGTGATCGCGAACCTCGGCGTGATCGCGGCCGGAGCGCTCGTGCTCGCAACCGGCAGCCGAATTCCGGACCTCGTCATCGGTTGTGCGATCGGGCTGTACGTGCTGAAAGAGGCCGCGGAGATCCTGCGCAACGTGCGAGCTGAGAGGGCTACCATGGTTGAACCGTCGTGATCATGAAGAAGGTGCTTGAGCGTTGCCTCGCGCTCGTGCTCGTCGGAGCTCCCTTGCTCGGATGCGTGCAAGCCGAGGAAGAATCGGCGGAGCTCGACGAAGGGGAAGCTTCGCAGGAGGGCGCGGTCGCGCTGCCGGCGGCCGAGCGCGAAGCTCAAGGGATCGTGACGCGGCCGGTCGAGGGCCGTGCCCTTGCAGTGACGATCACTGCACCTGGTGAAGTTCGCACGAACGCCTATCGCTCCGCGCTCGTCACGCCGCGCATCAGTGCTCAAGTCGTCGCGCGGCATGCGCACCTCGGCGACACGGTGCGCGTCGGCGCACCACTCGTCACGTTGTCGAGCGTTCTGATGGCCGATGCCCAAGGCGCCCTCATAGAGACGGATCGCGAGTGGCGGCGCGTTCAGGAGCTGGGCGCCGAGGCAGTCTCTGAGGCTCGATACATAGCGGCTCAAGTGGCACGCCAAAGAGCGTATGCGGCCGCGGCCGCGTACGGCATGACTGAGGCCCAAATCGAGCGCTTGCTCGAGAGCGGCGATGCGTCCGGCGCGATGGGCGAGTTCGAGCTGTTGAGTCCGCAGGCCGGCACCGTGATCCAGGACAACTTCGTCGTAGGCGAGATCATCGAGCCGGGCCGTACCTTGTTCGAGATCAGCGACGAGTCGGTACTCTGGGTCGAGGCGCAGCTGAGCTCGATGGACGCAGCGCGCGTCATGCCCGGCACGGCAGCCCGGGTGAGCCGCGACGGCACGCGCTGGCTCGACGGCACGGTCGTGCAGCTTCAACACCGTCTCGACGAGACTGCCCGCACGCGCGGTGTTCGGATCGAGGTTGAGAACCGCGCCGAGGCGCTTTATGCCGGCGACTACGTGGACGTGGAGCTCGAGGCGACGCCGACGATTGCCCGCATTGCGGTACCGAACGACTCGGTCGTGCTCATGGACGGCTCCTCGGTCGTGTTCAAGCTCGATGCCGGTCAGCTTCGCCCACAACTCGTCGAAATCGGCGCATCGTCTTCGGGTTGGACTGAGATCAAGGCCGGGCTCGCCGTCGGGGACGAGGTCGTAACGGAAGGAGCGTTTCTGATCAAGTCGTTGCTGCTGAAATCGCAGATAGGCGACGCCGACTGAGCTAGGGCCCGCCGGTTGCTTGCCAGTCGATGAAAACCGTAGAGCCTCGGAGGGCTGAATCAGTGAGCGCGAGCTCGGTATCGGATTAACGGCATTTCAGCAGAGGGAGATCGGTCCATGCCCCGGATCCCGCGCGACAAGCTTCCAGACAGCACCTTGGCCCTGTTCCTCGATCCATACGGGTTCATTTCAAAACGGTCGCAGCGGCACGGATCGGATGTCTTCGAAGCTCGCATCCTGTTGCGCGATACCATCTGCATGACCGGTCGTGAAGCGGCCGAGTTGGTTTGTGATTCCGGGCGCTTCCTACGGCATGGCGCGATGCCTGAACGGATTCGCAGCACGTTGCTTGGGCGCGGCGGTGTGCAAGGGCTCGACGGCGATGCGCACCGCCACCGCAAGCAAATGTTCATGTCGCTCATGACCCCCGAGCGGATCAGCCTTCTAGCTGAGCTGACCCGAGAACAATTGCTCGCTTCGGCCCAGAAGTGGGCGTCGGTGGAACATGTGGTCCTTTACGACGAGCTGCACGCAATTCTGACCCGCGCGGTATGTGCGTGGAGCGGCTTTCCTCTGGCCGAAGAGGAGGTCGCCCGGCGTACGCGAGAGCTGCGAGCGATGTTTGATGACGCCGGAGCGGTTGGCCCAAAGCACTGGTGGTCGCGGATGGCACGTCGTAGGGCCGAACGATGGATCCGAGAGGCCGTGAGGCAGATTCGGTCCGGCCGGCTCGAGCCGCCGACAGAGAGCGCGGCTCGTGTCGTTGCCATGCACGAGGACCTTGAGGGCCGGCTGCTGCCCCCGCGCGTCGCCGCGGTCGAACTGATCAACGTGTTGCGGCCGACGGTCGCCGTTTCCGTCTTCGTTACCCTCGTGGCGCACGCGCTGCACGAGCACGCTGAATGCCGCCAAAGACTTGCGGCTGGCGAGGACGGCTTCGCAGAGCTTTTCGTTCAGGAGGTGCGGCGATTTTACCCGTTCTTCCCATCGATCAATGCACGGGTTCGGCATGACTTCGAGTGGAAGGGCTATCGGTTTTCAAAGGGACGGAGAGTGATGCTGGACCTTTACGGCACCGATCACGATCCCCGGACTTGGGATAAGCCGGAAGAGTTCCGGCCGGACCGTTTTCGAGCATGGGATCAAAGTGCCTTCAACTTCATCCCTCAAGGTCCTGGAGATCATTACCAGAACCACCGCTGTGCAGGCGAGTGGATCACCATCGAGCTCATGAAGGTGGCCGCAGATTTCCTGACGCGACAAATCACGTACAACGTGCCAGAGCAGGATCTGCGCATCGATATGTCGAGGCTGCCCGCCCTGCCGCGAAGCGGATTCATCATCGACAACGTGCGAGCGGAGGCGCGACAACCCGTCGGGCAGCCGCTGGCTTTCGACCGGGGAGCGTCATGAAAGGGCAATGAAGAGGCGAAGTTCTTCCTGGTGCACGAGCGCTCGCTGGCCAATCTCCACGTCGTGTGGCGTCCCGCCTCGCGGTGTGGTCTTGATGTCCCTCGCTTCCCGACCTGCTGAACGGCGTTGCCGTGGTCGGCATCAAGGGGCGGATGCAATTTCTGAATGAGGCGGATGAAGCACGACGCACAAGGAGCTGCTGTCTCCGAGGGAAGAGGAGCATGAGAGAAGGTCTGCGTGCGATTCGCCACGCGTTTGCTTCGCGGGAGCCGGCCAACGTTGCTCGGCTGCAGCGGGCTCGATTTGCCGAGATGGTGGCCTTCGCACGCGCGCGCTCGCCCTATTATCGAGAGCTGTATCGGAACCTGCCCGAGCGGGTCGAGGACCCCCGCATGTTGCGCATGTTGCCGACTACGGACAAGCCGAAGCTGATGTCCCGCTTCGACGAGTGGGTCACCGATCATGATGCAACGCTCGACAAGGTGTCGGCTTTTGTCGGCAACCCGGAACTCATCGGAGAGCGGTTCCTCGGCAAGTACACGGTACTGACCACGTCTGGCACCACCGGGACGTCCGGCACGTTCCTACTCGACGACCACGCCATGGCGGTGTCAGCCGCTATGCTCCTCCGCATGGCGAGCACGGTGTTCGGACTCGGAGACATTGCGCGCATTCTGCTTCGGCGCTGGCGCATGGCCAATGTAGTCGCGACCGGCGGCCACTACGCCGCAGCAGTCGCCGCAGCTCAGCATCCCAAGGCCATCCGGAACTTCGCGGTCGATGCGCCCCTCGCTGAGCTGGTCGATCAACTCAACGGTTTCCGTCCTGTCGTCTTCGGCGGCTACGCTAGCACGGTGGTTCTCCTGGCGGGCGAACAGGCAGCGGGCCGCCTGGCGATCGACCCTGTGCTTGTGATCCCCATCGCCGAAGGGCTCGCGCCGGACGAGTACGACCGCATCGCAAAAGTGTTCAGCGCGAAGGTCCACACGTCCTACGCCGCCACGGAGTGTCCGTTTTTGAGCTACGACTGCGAATACCGTTGGTTGCACGTGAACAGTGATTGGGTGGCGCTCGAGCCCGTCGACGCAGACTACCAACCGACTCCGGCAGGTGAGCAGTCGCACACGGTTCTCGTCACCAACCTCGCCAACCGCGTGCAGCCGATTTTGCGGTACGACCTCGGCGACAGCATCCTTGCGCGGCCCGATCCGTGCCCGTGCGGCAACCCGCTGCCCGCCATCCGCGTACAGGGCCGTTCGGCCGAGGTGCTGTCCTTCACGACGCCGGACGGCAAGCAGGTCGCGATCCCCCCGTTGGCGCTCGAGGTCGACCACATTCCCGGCGTCTTGCTGTACCAGGTCGTGCAGACCACACCGACGAGCCTCTGCGTGCGCCTGCGCCTTGCGCCCGCGGCCGACCCGGATCGTACCTGGCAGCAGGTGCACGAACAGCTTTCTCGCCTACTCGCGACGCACAACCTCGACCACGTGGCGGTCGAGCGGAGTGCGGAGTCGCCCGAGCAGACGACCGGCGGCAAGTACCGCGCGGTCGTCCCGCTAAGCTAACGACTCGATTCGGTCGCGTCGAGACACTGTGACGGCTGTCATCGACGATCCGAAACTGTAGCTAACCGGTCGCTTTGAAAATGTAGTTCCCGCTCCTGAAGCCGAGGGCCATGCGCCGGCGTCGCCGTCAGGCGAGAAGCGCGGTCGTCGTTCAAGTCGAGCTTGCTGCCGCGTTGATCGCGCATCATCGGTCGCCTGTACAAGGGTGGCCCGATGAAGAAGAAGAGACGCCGCAAGTGTCCGCACTGCCGAGAGTTATTTCGGCCTGATCCTCGCAATCGTCATCACCAGCGCTACTGCTCGAAGCCGTCATGTCAGCGAGCGAGCAAAGCGGCGAGTCAGCGTCGTTGGCTCGATAAACCTGCGAACCGCGGCTACTTCCGCGGCGACGCACACGTCGAGCGCGTTCGCCGATGGCGAGCTCAGCATCCGGGGTACTGGCGGCGGCCGGTGCAAGCGCCGGATCCGCTACAAGAAGTCATATCCGCTCAAGCTACTGAATCTGCGAAGGAAAGTGGCTTCTTAGCGGAGCCACCGCTACAAGATCTCTCCGGAGCGCAACCTCTTGTTCTGATGGGATTAATCGCTCACTTAACGGGCGCAGCGTTACAAGAGGACATAGCCCGCACGGCGCGCGGCTTCCGAGAATTGGCCCAGGACATCCTCAGCGGCCGGAGCCCGCCGCCCGAACACAGGAGCACGCCGTGATGTGGTCACCCCCGTCGTTGGATCTGCCCGAGGAGCTCTCCGATCAGGCCGCCGCCGAGCTCGTGCAGTGCCTGTACGAGTTCGCCGCGTATGTAGAGCGCTGCTACTTCGCGCAGATCGAGCGCCACTACGCGAGCGAGGCGGTCGAAGCCGTTGATCCGCGACAACAGCGGCTGTGGGACGACGACCTGCACGAGCCGCTGTTCTGATCGGCGGCCCGTTCATGATCGACTACGAGACGTACTGCCGCATCAAGCATCTGCAGCAGGAAGGGCTGACGCTCACGCAGATCGCCCGCACGCTGGCGCTCGATCCTCGAACCGTGCGCACCTGGCTCGAGACGGATCGGTTCCGGCCGCGGCAGAGTCCTCGCCGAGCCAGCAAGCTCGACCCTCACAAGCCGTTGGTCAAACGACTCGTAGAGACGCATCCGTTCACCGCCGTGCAGATCCATCAGCGGCTGCGCGAAGCCGGCTACACGGGCGGGCTCACGATCCTCAAGCAGTACCTCTACACGATCCGACCGCCGCGCCGGCCTGCGTTCTTGACGCTCGCCTTCGCGCCCGGTGAATGCGCACAAGTGGACTGGGGCCACTATGGCACGGTCAATGTCGGGCGTGGCCGCCGTCGGTTGAGCTTCTTCGTGATGGTGCTCTGCTACAGCCGGCTCATGTACGTCGAGTTCACCGTCTCGCAGACCATGGAGCACTTCCTCGGCTGCCATCTGAACGCGTTCGAATACTTCGGCGGTCTCGTGCCGGAGAAGATCATGGTCGACAACCTGAAGTCGGCCGTGATCCGTCGCCTGACGGGCGAAGCGCCCGTCTTCAACCGCCGCTACCTCGACTTCGCCGACACGCTCGGTTTTAAGATCGTGCCCTGCAACGTCGGCGCCGGGCACGAGAAGGGACGCGTGGAGTCCGGCGTCGGCTATGTCAAAAAGAACTTCCTCGCCGGGCTCGAAATCCCGAGCTTCGCAGCGCTCGCACCGGCCGCTCGCCAGTGGCTCGATACCCTCGCGAACGTACGCGTGCATGGCGAGACGCGCGAGCGCCCGGTAGATCGGTTCCAAACCGAGCGCTCACATCTGCGTCCGCTGCCGCCGCACGAACTCGACATCGGCAGCGTGCACAGCGTGCGCGCCTCCAACCGCTTCCGCGTCACGTTCCAGAGCAATCGCTACTCGGTGCCGGCGGAATACGCCTCGCAGCGCCTGACGCTCAAAGCTTATCCCGACCGCATCTGCGTCTACACGGCGCGAAGCAACGCACCAGACAAATACGACCACGAAGAGAAGCTCATTGCCCGCCACCGCCGCAGCTACGATCAGCACGGCGACTTCGAAGATCCCGATCACCCCAAGGCGCTGCTCGAGCAGCGCCGAAGTGCACGCGCTCAACGCCAACTCGCCCGCTTCCTCGCGCTCGCACCGATCGCGCAAGACTACTATGCGGAGCTTGCGGCCCGGCGCTTCAACCCGCGCCATCACGTCAACAAGATCGTGACCTTGAGCGAGATCTACGGCACTGACGCCGTCGCCCGCGCGCTCGAGGACGCCCGTCACTTCCAGGCCTTCTCGAGCGAATACATCGCCAACCTCCTCGAAGCACGAGCCCGTGCACTGCCCGAGCCGAGCCCGCTGCACCTGACCCGGCGCAGCGATCTGCTCGAGCTCGAACTGCCCGAGCCCGACCTCTCGCTCTACGACAACAACGACGGCGACGGAGAACCCGCATGAAACGCCCACGCGATCACGATCTCGAAACGTTCCACGCCCATCTCGACTACTTGAACCTCCCGTTTATCCGCGAGCACTGCGCCGACTTCATCAAGGAGACCGCCGCCGCCGATGCCGATCACCTCGCGCTCCTGATGCGCCTCGTCGAGGGCGAGGCACAGCTGCGCAAGGACCGCTCCGTCGAGCGCCGCATCCGCCTCGCGCGCTTCCCGGTGCGCAAAACTCTCGATCAGTTCGACTGGAGCTGGCCGCGCAAGATCAATCGCCTGCAGGTTCAAAACCTCTTCCGTCTGCAGTTCGTCGAAGACACCGCAAACGTCGTGATGATCGGCGGCGTCGGCTTGGGCAAATCGCACTTGGCCACGGCGGATAATGCGTATAAGGGCCCATATGCCCATAT
>DATCLP010000492.1:0-1771 GCA_036563855.1 Steroidobacteraceae bacterium
CGATGGAATCGGACGCATGACCCGCGTTCTCGGCCAGTCCGGCATCCACATCGAAATCGAAATAGTCAGCCCGCACGCCGACCGTCGTGCGCAGCCAGGAAGTCCAGCGCGTATCGACGCTCGCATACACTCCGGTGCTCGTTTGCTTCACGGCGTCTTCCCGAACCGTCTCCCAGCGCTGCCGTGCGATCGTGCGGTACAGACCGACCGTATCGATGTCGTCGTGCCGCACTTGCAAACCGAGCGCCAACGTGTGCTCGCCGACAGGTGCACTCAACGTGCGCCGCCACGACGCTTCGGCGCCGTACACGCGCCGGTCGTCGAACTGCTCGAATTGGTCGCCGTTTTCAGGATCGGTGAAGTACGTAAAGTTCGAAATCAGGTCGAGTCGATAATCGATTGCGTAAGCCAACGCAGCGAACGCTCCGGCATCGCCTTCCGAATACCAATCCGCGACGAATGAGTAACGATGCGAGCTGCCGCCATCGGTTGGATCGACCGTGCCGAACCGGTCGATCTCACCCGATAGAACAGCTCGTAATGGAATTTGATCCGTAGCGCGCCACTCGCCTTCATAAGCCTGCGCACCGATACTGAAACGTCCGTTTCCGATCGGCTGCGAATAGCGCAAGACACCATTTTTCTTCTCGAAATTCTGTTCGAGCTGCCACGGACCGTCGATGTGCGAATACTCGAGTCCGACGAGCAGGGTACCCTCCCCTAACTGCGGCGAAGCCGCGAGCAACGCGCGCGCATATCGATTCTCCCCGCCTTCGAGAACGGCAAGCGGCGCGTCGAGGCTGGTGCGATAACGCAGGTCGACTGCACCTGCGGCGGAGAAGTTGCCGGTTTCGGCATAGTAAGTGCCTTTGCGGTACTCGATCGATTGCACCAGCTCCGGGATCACGAAGTTGATGTCCGTGTATCCCTGTCCGTGCGCGTGCGTCGGCATGTTGACGGGCACGCCGTCGACGCTCGTTGCAAGATCGGTTCCGTGATCGAGGTTGAACCCGCGCAAGAAGAACTGATTCGCCTTGCCGTCCCCGCTGTGCTGGGTCACGATCAAACCCGGTACGACTTCGAGGAGCTCCCCAGGTCTCAGCACGGGACGTAGCGACAATTGCTCGTCGGTGGCGATGCCTTGGCTTGCCGAAACAGGCGCACCGTGCAGACGGTCGAGTCGCCCGGTGACCGTGATTTCTTCGAGCACCGAAGTTGGAATTCCGCCGGCAAGCGACTGCGAGGCCGCCGACGCCGCGATGCAAGCCGCAACCAAGCGTGCGGAGCTTCGCCATCTATTTTTCTTGTCTCTCGCTGTCGGCATCTCTTGATCCGTCCATGCGCTCGTCAAAACGCAGACGCGTGAGCGTAATGCGTCCCGCCCGCGCGAACCAGACATAGTGACGCGTTCCACACGACGAGCCCGATACCCGTGACAGGCGCGAACTGATCGCGAAACCGCCCGAGTGCCTCACGAAACTTGGCTGTCAATGCGAATCATTCTCATCTATGATGCCGGCGGTTTGAACCCGGTTTTCGCGAATAAATGACAATCGCCGAGCGCTCCATCACGACCCAACAAAGATCGCGGGCGTTTTGGCTCAAGCACTTGCATCGATGGCATTGGATCAGTGCGGCGACCTGCCTGATCGGCATGCTGCTGTTCAGCATCACCGGATTCACGCTGAACCACGCCAATTGGGTGACCGCTAAGCCCGTGGTTACGACTCGCACGGCACAGCTGCCGGAGTCGTTGCTCGCGGAGCTGCGC
>DATCLP010000493.1:0-12224 GCA_036563855.1 Steroidobacteraceae bacterium
GCCTCGTACAGGCGGCCAGGATGCACCTGCATGTTGCCGTTCGCCGGACGGAACTCCCAGTCGCCGGCAGCGGCCGTGGCTGACACCAGCTCGATCGTGATCGAACGGTTCAAATCCGCCTGCTCGACGACGGTTGCGGCCTCGAGCAGCGCTTTGCGATTTCCGTAGCCGGTGACATCGCACACCAGATCGTAGAGGGGGACGAGCGCGAATCCGAAACCGAAGCTGCCCGCAGCGAACAGCAGCAGGTTGCGAGTCAGGCGGCGATTGGCGGCTCGTCGATCTAGCACTTCACGTTCGTGAGCCGGAAGCGGCGATGCGTGCAGGCAAGAGGTTCGATCTCTCGCGAGGCACTCATTGCTCATCTTCCATCACGTCTCCTTCAGTTCGCTCTCGAAATGGTCATCAGGATGAAACCGACATAGAACGCCAACGCGAGCAGCGCCAGCCAGAGCGCAGTGCGCCGGATGGCGCGCTTTCGATCAGCATCCATAAACAATCGGTTTCGCCCGACTCCCTCTCCCGCGCTCTCACTACTTCACTTCAGGCGCAACTTCGAAGCTGTGATACGGCGGCGGCGAGCTCAAAGTCCACTCGAGACCTTGCGGCCGTGCCGTATCCCACACCTTGTCGCTTGCCCGTTCGCCGCTACGGATCGCTGCGAACACGATGTACACGAAGAGCAGCTGCGACAGTCCGAAGCCGAACGCGCCGATCGAGGACACCATGTTCCAATCGGCGAATTGCGTGGCGTAGTCGGGGATACGGCGCGGCATGCCCGCCAAGCCGAGGAAGTGCTGCGGGAAGAACAGCACGTTCACGAAGATCACCGACAGCCAGAAGTGCACCTTCGCGAGTTTCATGTCGTACATGTGGCCCGTCCACTTCGGCAGCCAGTAGTACACGCCGCCCATGATCGCGAACACCGCACCCGGCACGAGCACGTAGTGGAAGTGCGCGACGACGAAGTACGTGTCGTGATACTGGAAGTCCGCCGGCGCGACGCCGAGCATCAGGCCCGAGAAGCCGCCGATCGTGAACAGGAACAGGAACGCGATCGCAAACAGCATCGGCGGCTCGAAGCTGATCGAGCCCTTGAACATCGTTGCCGTCCAGTTGAACACCTTCACGCCCGTCGGAACGGCGATCAGCATCGTCGCCATCATGAAGAACAACTGACCGGCGAGCGGCATGCCGACCGTGAACATGTGGTGCGCCCACACGATGAACGAGAGGAACGCGATCGCTGCAGTCGCGTAGACCATCGCGTCATACCCGAACAGCGGCTTGCGAGAGAACGTCGGGATGATCTCGGAGATGATGCCGAAGGCCGGCAGAATCATGATGTACACCTCCGGATGCCCGAAGAACCAGAAGATGTGCTGGTACATCACGGGATCGCCGCCGCCGGCCGCTTCGAAGAACGTCGTGCCGAAGAACCGGTCGGTGAGCAACATCGTCACTGCGCCTGCGAACACGGGCATCACCGCAATGAGCAAGTAAGCGGTGATCAGCCAGGTCCAGCAGAACACCGGCATCTTGAGCAGCGACATACCGGGCGCGCGCATGTTCAAGATCGTCACGATGATGTTGATCGCGCCCATGATCGAGGAGGCGCCGGCAAGGTGGATCGCAAAGATCGCCAAGGGCAGCGCATTACCGGTTTGCAGCACGAGCGGCGGATAGAGCGTCCAACCCGCGGCCGGACCGCCGCCCGAAACGAACAGGGAGCTGATGAGCAACGTGAACGCCGCGACGAGCAGCCAGAAGCTGAAGTTGTTCATGCGCGGCAAGGCCATGTCGGGTGCGCCGATCTGGATCGGAATCATCCAGTTCGCAAGCCCCACCGTCGCGGGCATCACGGCGCCGAACACCATGATCAGCGCGTGAACCGTCGTCATCGTGTTGAAGAAGCCTGGATCGACGAGCTGCAAGCCGGGCTGGAACAGCTCAGCGCGGATGACGAGCGCCATCGCGCCGCCGAGGAAGAACATCACCAAGCTGAACAACAAGTACATCGTGCCGATGTCCTTGTGGTTCGTTGCGAATAGCCAGCGACGCCAGCCCTTTTCGGGACCGTGGTGATCGTGCGCTTCGTGACCCGCTGCGTGTGCGTGTGTGTGTGCAGTGCTCATGATCGACTCTTACTCCGCCTTAGCGACGATTGCCGTCGCATCGCTCGCCGCTCCGTTCACCGGAGTCTTGCTCGTGTCAGTGGAATTCGCCGCCGTGGCGGTCTCAGCGCCGTCCGCTTGCTTGGATTGCAGCCATGCCTCGAATTCCTCCTCGGTGCGCACTTCGACGACGATCGGCATGAAGCCGTGGTCGTAGCCGCACAGCTCGGCGCATTGCCCGCGATAGACGCCGGTTTCCTCGGCACGGAACCACATCTCGTTGACGATGCCGGGGATCGCGTCTCGCTTCATGCCCAGCGCAGGCACCCACCAAGCGTGGATGACGTCGCCTGCCGTGAGCAGCACGCGGACTTTCTTATTGACCGGCACGACCAGCGGGTTGTCCACGTCGAGCAGATAGTTCTGGACCGTGCTCGGATCGATGCCCGATCCCTTTTGTCGAGCGCGATTCGATTCTTCGGCGAGCGTCGAGAAAAAGCTGACGTTCTTGTCGAGGTAGTCGTAATGCCATTTCCACTGATAACCCGTGACCTTGATGGTCAGCTCGGAATCGCGCATGTCCTCGATCTTGATGAGCGTCTCGGCTGCAGGCACGGCCATGCCCACGAGGATGGCGATCGGAATGATGGTCCAGATGATCTCGGCTTTCGTGCTGTGATCGAAGTTCGCGGGCACGGCTCCTTTCGAGTGCCGGAACTTCACGATCGAATAGATCATCATGCCGAATACGACGACCGCGATCAGAACGCAGATCCAGAAGATGAGCATGTGAAGCCCGTGGATCTCGCGGCTCAGCTCGGTGATGCCGACCGGCATGTTCAATTCCCAGGCTGCGAACGCCGATGCGGCAGGCACGCATCCGGCGAGAACGGCCGCGGCGTATTTCATCGACTTCGACATTGGCGCTAATGCTCCCACGTGCTTCTTTCAGTGCTCTTCGAACTTGCGCGAAGCCAAACGATCCGAAGAGGTCGCGCCGCGATTGCGACGCGCCCGCAAGCTAGCCCCGCTGCCCAGCTCATCTGAGCGCGGGTGATTCGTTCACATTCCCCACTAGTTGCTTGAGACGTGCCGCGAGCCCGCGGCGATCGGTCTCTGTGAGAAACTTGCCCACCTCGCAGACGCGACCATGCGACTCGATGGTGAGTCGACTGGGGTGCAGCGCCGCCGGCGGGGCGTGGAGTTTAACGCTCGCCCAATGGCGAGGAAATACCAAAGACCGCTCCTCAGCAGCGCTACTGTATTGAACAGTGACGGATTCCTCGGTGATCGTGATCGTCTCGCGTTGCAGTCCGCTGCGCATCGATGCCCTTACTGCCCAAATCAACAAACCGATTTCCAATCCGGCGAACGGCAGCACGGGCCAATAGCACCGAACGGCAAAAACGGTCGCGATCGCGAAAGTTGCAATTGAAACTGTCGCGATGAAAACGCACGCGCTCGCCGGCGTGAGTGCGTTGCCGCGGCACAGCTCGATGCGAAACGAAGTGGACGTGGACTCGACGATCGGCAAGTTCTGCGGCTCCGGTCCGTAGGCGACACCGACACTCATCTTGAACCCGAAAGAGGAAGCGAACCGGCAGAGCCCTCGTAAGGGGCCGGTATGCTAGCCAGACAGGCTGCCAAAAGCCACGCAAATCTCGGTGCCGCAAGGGTTTTCCGATCAGCCGGCAGCGGATGCCTACCACCCGCTGATGGTGTTCGTAAGTCGGCCCCTATCGCTTGTAAGTAAAAGTTACTGGTCTTCGCGGGCCAAAGCTAAAAACGCCGCAGAAGATCAATATATTCTTAACGGTTTCGCCGACCGATGCGATCCACTGGGATGACCACGGTGCTCGATCCTCGAGGCGTTGAGCGATGCGACCCAGCCCACGCGTGGCCGTACACCACTTCGAGCGTCACTGGCAGTACGCTTTCGGTGCGCGCGCATTCGTAACGCTCGCGTGCGCGACGATGAATGTGCGCGGGCCGAAGCGCGCGCGGCCTACCGTGTGCGAGATTCGTGGACCCGCTGAGCTTGAGTTCGGCAAGCAAGGTGTCGAGGTCGCGGTAGGTCACCGTCAGCCGTTCGGTGTCCATGACCGGTTCGACGAAACCCGCGCGCACCAACGCGTCGCCGAAATCGTGCATGTCGATGAACCGGTGAACGTGCACGTGTCCGTCGCCGTCCCATGCTGCGCGCAATTCCCGCAACGTGTCAGGACCCAGCGCCGTGAACATGAGGAGTCCATTCGGCCGCAGCACGCGCGCGAGCTCCTCGAACACGCGATCCGGATCGGCACACCACTGCAGCATCAAATTGCTGAAGACGAGGTCGACGCTGTCGGTCTGCAAGCTCAGTTGGTGCGCATCGCACGCCACACGGCCGAAACGCTTGAACCAGCGCTGCTGCTTGCGCGCTTGTTGCAACATGCGGACGGAGATGTCTGCAGCAAGAACATAGGCGGAGCGATATCGATCCTGCAGCCTTCGCGCGGCCTGTCCGGTTCCCGCACCGAGATCCAGCACGACCTGCGGCTGCAATTTCACGACGTCCAGCCGTTGGAGCAACCGGTTCCGCAACTCCGCGTGAACCGCCGCATTGGCGTCGAACGTCGCGCTCGCCCGATCGAACGCGCGTCGCACGAGGCGCGGGTCGAGGAAATAGGGATCGTGCGTTGGCACAGGCTATGGGCTATAGGCTGTAGGTATGAAAGCGCGCGATTGCGCGCTCTGATCGCTCGAGAACTGCAGCGGAAACTCAGCGGTGCTCTTGCAGGGCGCGAAGCGCTTCTGACCTACAGTCTACAGCCTACAGCCCTTGTTCGAGCGGCTGAGGACGCAGTCCGAGCCGCTTGAACAGTGCGGCGTCTCTGTCTTCGTCCGGATTCTCGGTCGTCAGCAGTTTGTCGCCGTAGAAGATGCTGTTTGCACCGGCAAGGAAACAAAGCGCCTGCATTTCTTCGCTCATGTGCGAGCGTCCCGCGGACAGACGCACGTACGAGCGGGGCATCAATAGACGCGCCGTGGCGATCACACGCACGAAATCGAGCGGATCCGGTTTCTCTGCGCCGTAGAGCGGCGTGCCGGGCACTTGCATGAGCTGATTGATCGGCACGCTTTGCGGATGCTGCGGGAGCGTGGCGAGTGTGTGTAGTAACTGCGCGCGATCCAGCGGCGTCTCGCCGAGGCCGAGAATTCCGCCGCAGCACACGTTGAGACCCGCGGCCCGACACGCTTCGAGCGTATCCAATCGATCCTGGTACGTGCGCGTCGTAATCACGTTCTTGTAATGCGCTTCCGACGTATCGAGGTTGTGGTTGTAGTAGTCGAGTCCTGCTTCCTTGAGCTGGCGTGCCTGGTCGTGCGTCAGCATGCCTAGCGTCACGCAGGTTTCCATGCCGAGCTCGCGCACGCCTTTGATCATCTCGATGATCTGATCGAGCTGCTTTTGTTTCGGCGAACGGTAGGCTGCTCCCATGCAGAATCGCGTCGCGCCATTCGCCTTCGCCTCACGCGCTTTCTCGATCACCGCCGCGACATCCATCAAGGGTTCCGCCTTGACGCCGGTCTGGAAGCGAATGCTTTGCGAGCAATATGCGCAGTCCTCGGGACATGCGCCGGTCTTGATCGACAGCAGCGTGCTGATCTGCACTTCGTTCGGGTCGAAGTTCGCGCGATGCACGCGCTGTGCGTGATAGATGAGATCGGCGAATGGCCAATTGAGCAGCGTTCGCACTTCAGCGAGCGTCCAATCGGTGCGGACGGTGCCGAGCTTCGCAGTCAGCGGTTCGATGTGTGCCTCGATCGCGTTCGCCATGGGAATTTCTCGCCGAGATGAGGATGAATGCACAGCCACGCGATGGCTGGCCACCGCGAGAATGAACGGCGGCGAGTATTTCCAGCGTATGCAGGACTGTCAACCCGAAATCGCGAAACGAGTCGACGTTTGCCTGCGGGTTGCCAAAGCGCTGCTGCACGCGTTCTGGCCGCCGCAATGCGTGCTGTGCGGGCGCGCCGGCCAGCCGCCTGCACAGGATTTGTGTGCAGGGTGCGAAGCCGACTTACCGCTCAATGCGAGCTGCTGTTCCGTGTGCGCCGTGCCGCTGGCGTCGGGCGACGTCGTGTGCGGCGCTTGTCTCGAGAAGCGTCCGCGGTTCGATGCCTGCTTCGCACCTTATCGTTACGCTTATCCGCTCGATCACATGGTGCGCCGGCTCAAGTACGCCGGTACCGTTGCACACGGTCGCGTGCTCGGAGACTTGTTCGCGGAGCAACTCGAGCAGCGAGATCGTCAGGATCGACCGGAGCTCTTATTGCCCGTTCCGCTCGGCCCCGCGAGATTTCGCCGCCGTGGCTACAACCAAGCAGTCGTGTTGGCGGAGCAGATCGCACGTCGAACGGGCATCCAGCTGCAGACGGATGCGCTGGTTCGCACGCGCGACACTCTGGAGCAAGCCGGTCTCGATCGCCGCGCGCGACGCAAGAACATGCGTGGCGCGTTTGCGCTGCTTCGCCCCTTGCATGCGGCGCACGTCGCCATCGTCGACGACGTCGTCACGACCGGCAGCACCGCAAACGAGCTTGCACGCGTGTTGAAGCGCGCGGGCGTCGAACGCATAGAGGTTTGGGCAATCGCGCGTGCCGCGCGCAACGCAGGCTGAAGTCTGAAGGCCGAAGGTAGAGTCGCGCACTCGCACGACGGTCCCCGCTGTCAACTAACTCTAGCCAGAGCCCTGCGCTCAGAGCCCTTATCGAGCGAACAGATAATCGAGCGCGATGCCAATGAACACCGCCATCCCGAAATAATTGTTGTTGAGAAAGGCTTTGAAACAGCTTTCGGGTTTGCGGTCGCGGATGAGGAATTGCTGATACAGCGCAAAGGTCGCGGCGATGGCAAGTCCGAGGTTGTACCAGAGACCCAGCTTCAGCTCTCTGCCGGCGAGCCATAGCGCGAGCAGCACCATGAGCTGCATGACGCCGATGATGAAGCGGTCGGCGTCGCCGAACAGGATCGCGCTCGAGCGAATGCCGATCTTGAGATCGTCCTCGCGATCGACCATCGCGTACTGCGTGTCGTACACCATCGTCCACAATACGCCGGCGAGAAACAGGAGCCAGCCGATCCGCGGCACGCCGCCGGTGTGCGCGGTGTAGGCCATCGGAATCGACCACGTGAACGCTGCGCCGAGGTAGAGCTGCGGCAGCGGGAAGAAGCGCTTCATGAAGGGATACGTCAGCAGCAATCCACCGCCGACGAGCGCAAGGAGCTGCGTCTTCCGGTCGAGCGTCAGCACGAGTCCGAGCGCGATCATGCAGAGCGCAACGCATAGCGCCACCGCTTCGACAGGCTCGACCTCTCCCGTCACGAGCGGACGGTTGCGTGTGCGCGCGACGTGCCCATCGAACTTCCGATCGGCGAAATCGTTGATCGCGCAGCCCGCCGACCGCGTGAGCACGGTGCCGAGGACAAACACGATGAAGACGTGCTCGTCGGGTCGACCGTTCGACGACAGCCACAGCGCCCACAACACCGGCCACAGCAGCAACCAGATGCCGATCGGTCTGTCGAGACGCATGAGCCGGGCGTAGGCGCCGACTTTCGCGGCGGCGCTCGGCATGATCTCGCCGAACAGCGGCGATGCGCTGATGCGATGGCCGAGCCAGCGCAAGCGTTCGCGGAAGCTGACCGGGGAGCTCATACGAATCTAGGCTGAAGGCTGAAGGCTGAAGGCTGAAGCAGGGCGCAGCATTGCTGCGCAACTTCGTTCATGACCCAATCCCGACGATGCATGGCGATCGGAAGCCTAACGCCTGACGCTCGCACGCTCTAGACCTTCAGACCTTTCCGAAGCGCTCGCCCTCGCCCGTCCAGCGGCGGAGCAACGGTGCAATGTTCGCCTCGTAGCGCTCGAGCATGAGCTCTGCCGCGGCCTGTACCTTTGGCAGAAGATCGGCGTCGCGCAACAGATCGGCGACGCGCATTTGCATCAAACCCGTTTGTTTGGTGCCGAACAGCTCGCCGGGACCGCGTAGCTCCAAGTCGCGCCGTGAGATCTCGAAGCCGTCGTTCGTTTTGCGCATCACGGCCAGTCGTTCGCGGGCAATGTCAGTGAGCGGCGGACGATACAGCAGTACACACGTGCTCGCGGCAGAGCCGCGTCCGACTCGGCCGCGAAGCTGATGCAATTGCGCGAGCCCCATGCGCTCGGCGTTCTCGATGATCATCAGACTTGCGTTCGGAACGTCGACGCCGACTTCGATGACCGTCGTCGCCACGAGCACGTCGATCTCGCCTGCCTTGAAGCGGGTCATGACCGTTTCCTTTTCGCGCGGCTTCATGCGTCCGTGGACGAGCCCGACCTTCAATTCGCTCAAGGCCTCGGAGAGTTTGCGAGCAGTCTCTTCGGCGGCCTGCGCTTCGAGCGCATCGGATTCCTCGACGAGCGGACACACCCAATAGGCCTGCCGCTTCTGCCGGCACGCATCGCGGATACGCATGACGACTTCGTCGCGGCGCGTTTCGGGAATCGCCACGGTCTGTACCGGCGTGCGTCCCGGAGGCAACTCGTCGATCACCGACACATCGAGATCGGCGTACGCGGTCATGGCCAGCGTGCGCGGGATCGGCGTCGCCGTCATGATGAGTTGATGCGGATAGCGGCCGTCGCTCGCCCCTTTCTCGCGCAACATCAGCCGCTGATGGACGCCGAACCGATGCTGCTCGTCGATGATGACGAGGCCGAGCCGTTTGAATTGCACGCCTTCTTGGAACAACGCGTGCGTGCCGACCGCGATCTGCGCTTCGCCGGAGGCCAGCTCCTGCAATGTTCTCGTACGGTGCGACGACGATTGTTGGCTCGTGAGCAGCGTGACGCGTACATCGAGCGAAGCGAGCCAAATGACGAAGTTGCGCGCGTGTTGTTCGGCGAGCAGCTCGGTCGGTGCCATCACTGCCGCTTGAAATCCGGCTTCGACGGCACGCAACGCAGCGAGCGCTGCAACGATGGTCTTACCGCTTCCGACATCGCCTTGCACGAGCCGCAGCATCGGGCTCGGCTGCTCGAGATCGCGTTCGATGTCGCGCCATGCGCGCGCTTGAGCGTCGGTGAGCTTGAACGGCAGCGAGCTCAGCAGCCGGTTCGTCAGCTCGCCCGTGGCGCGCAGCGGCCAGCCGGGATCGCGTTGGATTTCCCGTCGCAAGAGACGCAGGCTCAAGTGATGAGCCAAGAGCTCTTCGAAGGCGAGCCGGCGTTGTGCGGGATGTTTGCCGGTGCTCAGCAGCTCGAGACTGGCATCCGGCGGCGGTCTGTGTACGTATTCGAGCGCCTCGCGCAGCGTCGGCAAACCGAGGTCGCGCGTAATCGTTTCGGGCACCCAATCCTGCAACTTGCGGTTCACGAGCTCGCGCAATGCGAGCGACGTGAGCTGCCGCAAGCGTCCCTGCTGCACGCCTTCGGTGAGCGGATAGATCGGTGTGAGACTGTTCTCGACCGAAGGTGCACCCGCCAGGACGCGGCGATATTCGGGATGCACGATTTCCAGACCGGCAGGCCCGCGGCGAATCTCTCCGAAACAGCGCAACCGCACGCCGCGGACGAGTGCCTGCTGCTGGGAAGTCGAAAAATGAAAGAAGCGCAGCGTGAGCGATCCGGAGCCATCGCTCAACCGCACCAAGAGCTGGCGTCGCCCGCGATAGGCAACTTCCGCGAGCTGCACTTCGCCTTCGATGACTGCGCGATCGCCGGGCTGGAGGCTCCCGATCGGAACGACGCGCGTCCGGTCTTCGTACCGGAGCGGCAGCAGAAACAGGAGATCTTGAACGGTCGTGATCCCGAGCTTGGCGAGCCGAGCGGCAAGCGCCTCGCCGACGCCTTTGAGCGTCGTCACCGGCCGCAGCTCAGCTGCCGATGCAATCGATGGAGATGGAGAAGTTCGAGACATCGTGGCCATCCATGGCGATTTAACCAGCCTGCGCAGGTAGACGGCTACGGGAAGCCGCCTGCCGCGTCCGTTTCATTTGCTCGGGGACCGCTCGCGTCAGTCGAGCTCGACGATGCAGTCCATTTCGACGATCGCACCTTTCGGGAGACCGGCGACTTGGATCGCAGCGCGTGCGGGATACGGCTCCTTGAAATACTCGGCCATGATCGTGTTCAGGGCCGCGAAATTCGCGAGGTCCGTGAGGAATACGTTGAGCTTGACGACGTTCGCGAACGTTCCGCCCGCCGCCTCGACGATTGCGCGCAAATTTTCGAACACGCGCCGCGCATGCACTTCGAAGGGACCTTCGACGAGCTGTCCGGTCGCCGGATCCAGCGCAATCTGTCCGGAAACATAGACCGTCTTACCGACTTTGACGGCTTGCGAATACGTGCCGACGGCGGCGGGAGCGTTGGGAGTATTGATGATGCTGCGCATGGCGGTTGACAGTTGATAGTTGACAGCGAACGAGCTCGCGCCAGATTGATAGTCGACAATTGACAACGAAGAATCGGCTTCGACGCCTTTCGTTGTCAATTATCGATTGTCCATCGTCAACTGGCGCAGCGCATGTGCGCTACGCGAGTACGCGTGTGACGCGTAGCACTTCGGGCATCTTGCGCAAATTCTTGATGACGTGCGCAAGGTGCTTGCGATTGCGGACCTGCAAATCGAACACGAGCGTCGATGCGTCCGTGCCGCGCTCGTCGACCGCAACGTGTTCGATGTTCGTCTCCGTGGATGCGATGTTCGAAGCGATCGCCGCGAGCACGCCCATGCGGTTCGTGACTTCGATGCGGATCTCGACATTGAACAGCCGATCGACGTTCGGTTGCCAAGTGACCGACAGCCACTTCTCCGGCTGCTTGCGATAGTTGCGGAGGTTGTTGCAGGCCTCGCGGTGAATGACGACGCCGCGCCCGCTCGAGAGATACGCCATGATGGGATCGTTCGGAATCGGGAAACAACAGCGGGCGTAGCTCACGACCATGCCTTCCGTGCCTGCGATGGCAAGCGGACCTGTCTGCGCTGGTTCGGCGGGCGTTTGAGTGTCGGGCGGCAGTAAACGGCGCGCAACGAGCGGTGCCAGCCGCTCGCCCAGGCCGATCTTCTCGAACAACTCCTCGGCGCTCTTGAGACCGAGCTCCGTCGCCGTTGCTTGAATGTGCTCGTCGGGAATTTTCTTGAGCGCTAGTCCCAGATCGCCGAGCGCCTGATTGAGCAAGCGTTTGCCGAGGTCGACGGCTTCGGAGTGTTTGAGGCTCTTCAAGTAATGGCGGATTGCGGTGCGCGCTTTCGCCGTCACGACGAAGTTCACCCACGCTGGGTTCGGCGTTGCGCCTTTGGCCGTAATGATTTCGACGGTCTGGCCATTGCGCAGCGGCGTGCGCAGCGGCACGAGCCGGCGATCGACTTTCGCCGCGACGCAGTGATTGCCGATGTCGGTATGAACGGCGTAGGCGAAATCGACGGCCGTTGCATTGCGCGGCAGGCGGCGAATCTCGCCGCGCGGCGTGAACACGTACACCTTGTCCGGGAACAGGTCGAGCTTGACGCTCTCCATGAATTCCTCGGAGTTGCCGCCGTGCTGCATCTCCATCAATTGCTGGAGCCATTCGATCGCGCGGTCGCGATACGAATGCGCCTGCTGATCGCCCATCTTGTATTGCCAATGCGCGGCAATGCCCGACTCGGCGACACGATGCATCTCCTCGGTGCGGATCTGCACTTCGATCGGCATGCCGTTCGGACCGAACAGCGTCGTGTGCAGCGATTGGTAGCCGTTCACGCGCGGGATCGCGATGTAGTCCTTGAAACGACCCGGCATCGGACGGTAGAGGCTGTGCACGACGCCGAGCGTGCGATACGCCGTGTCGACCGTGTCGACGATGATGCGGAAGCCGAACACGTCGATGATCGAGGAGAGCGGCACGCGTTTCCTGCGCATCTTTTGATAGATGCTGTACAGGTGCTTTTCGCGGCCCTCGACGCGTCCGTTGATGCCGGCCTTCGCCAACGCATTGCGAAGGTTGTCGGCGATCTTGCCGACGAACTGTTTCTGGTTGCCGCGCGCACGCTTGAGCGCTTTTTCGATGACGCGATAGCGACCCGGATACAGCGCTTTGA
>DATCLP010000494.1:0-3077 GCA_036563855.1 Steroidobacteraceae bacterium
TCCCTGAGCGCCACTCAATCCCACGACCAAGGGCTTCCGCTCGCCGATGCTGGCAGCACGCTTTGCGATGCTGCTCACGAGCGTTTCGATCACTGATTCCGATGACGACGCAGCCAAGGCAACAAACCCCGATGAACTCCAGCGATCTGCATCATCTCACGATGCTCGTGCCGACTCACGGGCGACTGTTGCATACTGTGCGAACTGCGCGCCGCCGCGTAGCCCCACGCCCCGAGCCCGTTAGCCTCATGTCCGAAGATCGCTCCATACTGACTTTGCCCAGCCGACCAGCGGATCGGCAGGTCCGTTACGGCGACGATCCGCTGCACATTGCAGACGTGTGGACGAGCCGACGCGATGGCGAGCGTGCGCTGCTCGTTCTTATTCACGGCGGATTCTGGCGGCCGCAGTACGATCGCACGCATCTCGGTCCGATGGCGAATGCGTTGGCGGACGAAGGCTATACGGTTGCCGCCGTCGAGTATCGGCGCGTGCCGGGAAGTCCGGATCTCATCGTGTCGGATGTGCGGGATGCGTGCGAGCGCGTGCCTGTGCTTCTGCATTCGCATGCACCGACGGTCGTCATCGGGCACTCCGCAGGCGGGCACTTGGCGCTGTATGTGGCGGTTGCATCGTCAGCCACTCCAGCGGGTGTCGTTGCGCTCGCCCCGGTTGCGTCGTTGGTCGAAGGCGAGCAGCGGCAGCTCGACACCGATGCCGTTCGCGCGTTTCTCGGCACGTCGGCGACCGAGCGCTCCGATTTGGATCCATGCGCATTGCCGGCACCGAGAACCCCCGTGATCATCGTCCATGGCACCGCGGATCAGATCGTTCCGATCGATCTTTCGCGCACGTATTGCCGCCGACATCCGCAAACGCGACTCGTGGCACTCGATCAGACCGGACACTTTGCCGTCATCGATCCGCGCTCGAGCGCATGGACGCACGTGCTCGCGGCGATCGAGGCGTCGTACGCGCACTCGTGATCGCCGCGTGAAGCGCGAATCGCGCTGCTAGTTGCTCTTCTTGTAACCGGCTGGCACTTCGAACAAGTCGGCGCTCGCCGGTGTCTTCGAAACCGAGACGAGCTCAGTGCTCACGGACATCAGCGGAATGAGTCCCGATGGCGTCGTCATCGGCGCCGGCGCCGCAGCCGGCTCGCTCCTTCTCTTGCGACCGCCGAGCAAACCTCCGAGCGCTTCGCCGATGGCTCCGCCGACGGTCGGCGTCGGCTGCGTGGTCGAAGCTTGTGCGGCTTCTTTCGTGCATTGCTCTCCGCCGACGCCCAATACGAAGCTCGCCTTGACCGGATATCCGGTCACATCGCGCGTCGTGGCGGCGATCTCTTTCCACATCGCCTCATAGCTGCCGAACATCGTTTCCGCACGCTCGGCGAAATCTCTCGATGCGGCGGCCCCGAGACCCATCTTTTCTGAATACGCCCGCTGGTACGCGAGCGTCTCCTCCGTTGCGTCGAAGTTCGGCGCGAGCCATTGATCGAGCGTCAATCCGAACTCGCAGACTTGTCCGGTGCGCCGATCGCGGCAGGGCTGCTTCGCCGTCACGACGATGCGTTCGGCTTCGTATCCGGCGATCGTCGATTTCTCCATGTTGCGCTGCACATCAGTGGTCGGCTCGCCCCATTCGCATTGCTCGGCATCGACTCCGGACGCCTGCTGTTGCTGTGCAGCCTGCGCCTGGCGGGTTTGCTCCATGATCTTCTGCATCTGCGCGCGCTGCTCGGCGAAAGTAGTCTCCGTGTAAGTTTTCTTGCGGGGCTCGAGCACGTAGATCTTGTCTTGATCGAGCCGCACGATCTCGATGCTCTGACCGGCGCCGCGCGCGATCGCTCGCATCATGCCGGACTCGAACTCCAAATTGCTTTCAGTGCGGGCGCGGTCGCCCGCAATGATCGTTTTCGTCGTGCCGCTCATGTTGCCGAGCGCCATGAGCCCTGCGCCGCTCACGCTCATGCGTTCTTCGATCACGACATCGGCGCACACGGCGCTGCCCCCCAAAACTGCGATCGCTCCCACCACGATCGCAGAACCAAGCTTCTGATCGACCATGCTGCGTCTCCTCCGGGGTGTCTTTTCAACGTACGCAACGCAGCGGGAGAGTTGAATCGGTAGATAGGACTAAGAAGAGGCTGTAGGCCGTGGACTGTAGGCTGCAGGCAGGCGCGCGTGCGCGCACAAGTCCGCCTCTCCTTGGGGGTCTCCTTAGGGAGAGGGACAAAATTTGCGCTACGCCCCTCGCGCTGACGACCCCATCGTCAGCTCGCCCGAACGTACGACGGCGACCGCAGCGTTGCGCCCGATCCAATACGGAATCTCCTCCGGCGTTTGGACATCCCACACGACGAAGTCTGCGTATGCACCAGGCTGCAGCACGCCGCGGTCGCGGGCGCCGCATGCCTTGGCGGCGTGCCGCGTCAAACCGGCAAGCGTTTCGGCGGGCGTCAGACGAAAGAGCCGGGTGGCAAGCGCCGCAGCGAGTTGCAACGACGAGCTGGGCGCCGACCCCGGATTGCAGTCGCTCGCCACCGCCATCGGCACACCGCAGCGGCGAAACAACGCGACCGGCGGCGAACGCGTTTCGCCCAAGTGCAGGAACGCAATCGGCAGCAGTACGGCGACCGTTCCAGCTTGCGCCATCGCGCGCGCATCTTCTTCGTTCGTGTGCACCAGATGATCGCAGGACAACGCACCGTAACGCGCCCCGAGTTGCGAGGCGCCGAGATTCGACAACTGCTCCGCATGCATGCGAATCGGTAGATCGAGATTTCGAGCAGCGATCAACAACCGCTCCGCCTGCGCAGGCGTGAACGCGATTCGCTCGCAGAACACATCGACGGCATCGACGAGTCCTTCCGCGTGCAATGCGGGCAACCATTCTTGCGCGATCGTGTCGATATACACATCGGCGCGGCCCGAGAATTCCGGCGGTAATGCGTGCGCGGCCAAGAAGGTCGTGCGTACCGTGACCGGATAGATGCGGCCGAGCTCGCGCGCAACGCGCAGCATTTTGCGTTCGTCCGCGAGCGTCAGCCCGTAACCGGACTTGATCTCGATCGT
>DATCLP010000495.1:0-5520 GCA_036563855.1 Steroidobacteraceae bacterium
TGCACGAGGCGCGCCGCGCGCTAGGGGACGATTCGAAGGAACAGCGCATCATCAAGACGCTGCACGGACGCGGCTATCAATTCGTTGCGACACTCCGAAACGAAACGTCGATCGATCGTGCGCACGTCGTCTCTGCCGACGATTCATCGCGTGCCGAATCGGCTTCTGAGGAGGCCCCACAGGCTCCAGCAGTTGCGCAACATGCGCGTTCGCGCACTCGCGGGCTGCTGACGGCGACGCTGAGCGTTCTTGTCGTTGTCGCAGTCGTTGCTCTCGCAGCGGTTTGGTATCGCAGCGCTTCGCAAGCAGAGCGTCGCGAGCGCATCGCGATCATGCCGTTCACCATCGATGCGAATGCGCCCGATCTCGAATGGGCCGAGCTGGGTTTGTCGAGTCTCCTGGCCGAAACGCTCACCGAACGCGCGGACATGACCGTGTTTTCCGCGAATCGTGTCCGCCAGGCGTTGCTCCAAAAAAATATCGCGCTCGATGCGCCGCAAGAGGAGCAAATACGTGTCCTTCGGGATGTGTTCGGCGTCGATCATGTGCTGTTCGCTCATGTGAGACGCGATCGGGCGCAACTCACGATCGGCTACGATCTGTACAGCGCGGACGGCAGTCACATCGCCGGTGCGAGCCGCGGTCGCGGCGCTGGCAGCGTGACTGCCGAGCTGGCGAGTGCGTTGGCAGATGCGATGAACGTCGCCTACAAGGCCGGTATCCCGCTACGCAAGATCGGGCCGGATGAATTCGTCAATGAAGCATTCGCTCGAGGCCTTCAGGCGCAGTTGGGCGGCCAACTCGAAGACTCCGTTCGCTACTTCGAAGTTTGTCTGAGCAACGATCCCTCGAACGGTTGGGCGCGCTACGAGCTCGGCAATTCGTTGCGCCTGTTGAGTCGATGGCCGGAAGCGGCGCAGGCTTACGATGCCGCACGGCTGCAAGGTGTCCAGGATGGCGACACGAATCTCGAAGCGTCGGCCGAGGTGGGGCTCGGCCTGCTCGCCTGGCGCCAAGGACGCCTTCCGGATGCGGAACAGTACTTCGAGGCGGCCCGGGGCAAGTACGAGCGCATCGATCGCCGCGCCAATTTGGCCGCGGCTTACGGAAATCTCGGGATTCTCGCGGACAATCGGCGCGATTTCGCGAAGGCGCGGGAATATTACGAACGGGCCTTGGCGCTTTATGTTGAGCAAGGCGAGCGTGCCGGCGAGTCAGCCGTATATACGAATCTCGCGGTGATCGAGCGGAAGCTCGGCAACCTCGATGCCGCCGCGACGCTGCAGCAGCGTGGCGTCGATTTGCAGCGGCACATCGGTCTCAACCAGCTTCTCGTCTTCAGTCTTGCTCATCGGGGCGAGATCGAACGCGAGCGCGGCAATTGGGAGAGCGCGCGCGTCGCCATCGAGGAATCGATGAGGTTCGCGCAGCTCACGCGCGATCGTCTCGGGGAGAGTGACGCATTGGCCGCAAGGGGAGCGCTTGCGAAGGACCTCGAGCGCTTCGACGAAGCCACGGCAGACCTACGCGCTGCATACGCCATTTACCAAGAGCTGGGTAATCCGGTTGGCCTCGTGCGCACGGCGTTGCAGCTCATCGACTTGCTAAAGGCAGCAGCGCCTCAGGAAGCACGTACGCTCGCAGAGACGGCGCTTGCCCATGCGCGGCAGTTGGAGGATGAGGCGCTGACGCTCGAAGCGGAGCTCGTTCGCGCCGAATTGGACAAGACCGACCTCGCGCCGCTGCTGCCGCGGTTGCAGATTCTCGGCGACCATCGCTTATTGGCCTTGAGCTGGATGGTTCGAGCCAGGCGCGAGCCGGACGAGGAATCGGTACGCGCGGCGCTGGCTCACGCAGAGCGCGCCGGTACCAAGCGCCTCAAGGCCGTGCTCGCCGTAGAGCTGGCACGTCTGCTGATCGCGCGAGGGGCATCCGTGAGCGAAGTGGAATCTGTTCTCAGCCGTGCGAACGCCTGGCAGCCGGAGTATCCGCCGGTGCTCGCGACTCGGGCGTGTCATCTCTCTCTTGAGCAGCGGAATAACGAAGCGCACCAAGTGCTGACGCGTGCGACCTCGCTGTTGGCTGAGCAGCCCGACATGAGCTGGTGTCCGGGCTGGGCGCTGCGGCCCTTGTAACCTCCCGTGTAGCGACGTTGCCTGTTCCGGTCGGTCGAAACAGCGACGCGGCCGCCGTGTGGATTTCGTCGTAAGCCACGACAAATCAACGTATTAGCGCTCCCTCACGATCTCCTCAGGAATTCCTGAGGCCTTCCTCAGGCTTTCGATGCGCTCGTTCTCTAGCGTGCGCGGACAAGACGACCGTCGTTGGCCGGCATCCAAGGGAGGTATCGAAGATGAAAAGTTCGTGGACCCTGGTCGCATTCGTTCCCGCACTTCTCGCGCCGGCGAGTGCACTCGCCGCCGATAGCTGGACTTCGAGCCCGCTCGGAAAGTCGACTCTTCTGAACACCGCTTCATACGGGGCAGGAGCGCCCGTCAATCTAGTGGGCACGGTAACCGGCATGGCAACCGGCGCGGGACCGAGCGCGTGTCCAAATGGCAAGTATGTCGTCGGTGTCGAGATCAGGTCGGGGACGCTCATCGACGCAATGCGGGTCGAGTGCGCGAAGCTCGGTCCCAATGGCGAGCATCAAGATCGTACACAAGGTGCTTGGTTGGGTAACGAGCGGGGCGGAAACGTTCGGATCATGCGTTGTCCCGCGGGACAAGTGGTCACCGCGTCGCGCGCGAGAGCCGGAGATTTCGTCGATCAAGTCAGTTTCGCGTGCCGCAGATGGAACGCCGCGCAGGGTCTGCATGGATCGTTGAGTTGGCAGCCGGCGCATGGCGGCTCCGGAGGCGAACCGGTCGGCCCGGTCGAGTGTCCCGACGGCATGGCGATGACTGAGCTGGGGGGCCGCAAGGCGGGATCGTATATCGGATTCTTCACGGTTAGCTGCAAGAAGCTGCCGCCGACGCAACCCACCGCTCCGAGCACGACATCGGCGCAGAACTCCCAGAATCAGACGGGCAGTGCAGTCGGTAGCTCTCCGACGTCAGCACCTTCTGCAGCTCTTTCGATTTCTCAAGGCGTGCAACTTTCGACGGGTCGGGTTTCGCAACCCGTTGCACCGGTTCTGAAGACCTTGAGCAGCAAGGCAATTGCTGGCGGCAATGTGGAGCTCACGATCGAAGGCGAGAGTTTCGCCGCCGACAAAATCACTCGGGTCGAGGTCGATGGTACACCGGTGCCGTATCGCGTGATCTCGCCGACGCGAGTTGTTGCGACGGTGTCGCAGCACGTGTGGACGAAGGTCAATCCGCAATCCGTGCCCATCGTCGTGACGAGCGGCGGACAGCGCATCTCAAAACAACTTTCTGTCCGCTGATCCAACGCCGGGGCTCTGATCGTGCATGCACATCCTTTTGTGTCGGCGGCGCTCGTTCGGCAAGTCGCTCGCACGATGAGCGCAATGGCTGCCGTGCTGACGTTCTCGGCGGTGAGTGCCGCGGAGCTTCGCGTCACGGTCGTCGGAGCATTGGGCCAACCGATCAGCGAAGCGACGGTGTGTGCTGGGACGCCTCAGAACCCGAGGCAGTACGGTTCGGCCACGACGAACTCACAGGGTGTGGCAACGTTTCGGAATCTACCGGCTGGCAACTTGCATGTGATCGCACATCGGCTGAACAGCGGCGAGCGTGTAGTGCATGCAATGGGCTCGGGGATGCAACAGATCACCGTGCGCCTGCCGGTCGAAGCGACCGGGACAACTTGCGGCGCCGTGCCCACGCCGGGAAGCGCTCCGATTTCGAATTCCGACCAACCGGAGCCGCCGCCGCGGCAATTCGATCCGAGACTCAGCGACATCCAACGCCAGCAGTCCGGCGCCAGCCTGCAACCGATCCAACCGCCGCAGATCTCTCTCAGGGAGGAGTACTGCTTCGGCGCGCTCGGTGCGCAATGCGGCGGAGCGCAGTTCGGACTGCCGATAGCCGCTCTGTGCGCGGGCGGCAGATGCCAGATCAACGCGGGAAGTTGGGAGCACGACGAATGCTGTTTCGCCAACCCGCGAGGCATGGCCTGCCAAGTCGGGCCGGCCGACTACGTGCTTGGACACGACGGCAAGTGCGTGAACGAATGGAACAAGGCGCTTGCTCGCCTGCAAGCCGGACTGAATTGGATTCGCCAAGTCGATTTCCTCAAGCCCAATAGAACAGGAAAGGTTGTGTTTGCAGACTACTGTGCACCTGCCGGTTCGCGCGTGCATCAAGACGACGTGCGCTACTGCTGCTCGCGGCAAGCCGATCGTACGTCTCGGCTGCCCGCCCACGAGAGGATTTGCCGATGAGCCGTGCGCTGTCGTTGAGACTCGCGTGCGCCGCGGCGCTCGCATGTGCGTTCAACGCCTCGACAGCGTTGGCACAAAACACCGAGTTGACGGTTCGGCTCGACAGCGGCCCAGAGTGGCGAGGGCGCGGCGATGTCGTTCGGTTGATTCCGAGTCGCCCGCTCGGTCCGAACGAAGGTCGGTTCGCCGTGCTCATCGGCTCGACGGATTTCACCGATCTGTTCGAGTGGCGCGAGGGAAGTCTCGTTTACCACCCGCGTGCGATGCCGTTGCCTGCGGGAGAGAACGAGGTGGCCGTCTTCATCGTCACGCCGAATGGCGAATGGCGCGAAGCGATGCGGACGCACCTGCGCGTGCTGACGGACCGAGGTTTTCAGCAGGCGAGTTTCTCTCCGCAACTGGACGCGCAAGGCACGAGCACGCTCGATCACGACTTCGAACCGGAAGGGTCCGGCGTAGCGCCGAACGACGATGCTTCGATGAATCTCGTCCTGAATGGCGCGCTCGTCCGAAACGACTGGCGCTTCTCCGCGCGTGTACACACGCTGGGTGTCAGCAGGCAAGAGCGGGCTTTGCGTTACGGCGAGGAGGGCGATGACGCGCCGCGAGTCGATCTCTCCGATTATTCGCTGCGTCTGGAGCGCCTCGACGACCAACGCGCTTATTTCGAGCTCGGTCACGTCTCCCAAAGCAGGCACCGGCATCTCATGCCGGGTTTCTCGAGCCGCGGCGCGATTCTCGGTGCGCCGCTCGGCCACTGGGGAGCCGCGCGTTTGGCGGCACTGAGCGGAACCAGCATCGTCGGTTGGGACAACATCACCGGCCTTGCGCGCAGCGATCACCGTATTCTCGCTGCTGGCCTGGGCTGGCAACTCATCCCGACACGTCCCGGTGCGCTCAGCATCGATGTGGACTATGTCGATGGATCGTTGTTACCGAGATCCGCTTTCAATGCGGGCACGATCTCAGATGCAGAGACCAGTCAGTCGTGGGGCGTTCGTGCCGCCGGCGCGACCTCGTCGGGACGATTGCGCTTCGATGCCGGGTTTGCGCGAAGCCGATTTCACAATCCGTACGACCCGACGCTCGCGTTCGATCTCGACGTCGTTCCCGTCCGCGAAGAAGAGCGCAACGCACGCTACCTGGATCTGTACTTCGATGTAGTGCAGAAC
>DATCLP010000496.1:0-3079 GCA_036563855.1 Steroidobacteraceae bacterium
AGATAAACCTTGTGCACCTCGCCTCGCGCGAACTGCGGCTGAATCTTGCTGGCAGCGTAGCGCGTGCGCGCAACGACGAGCGCTCCAGTCGTGTTCGCATCGAGACGGTGGGCCGGCCGCAGATGCTGCGGGTGATAGAGCGCGTCGAGCACGTACTTGAGCGTGTTGCGATGAAAGCGGCCGCCGGCATGCATCGGCAGCGGCGCGGGCTTATTGACAACGACCAAAGACTCGTCCTCATAGAGGACTTGCACACGCATGTTGACGTCCGGCTCGACGAGCGCTGGAAACTTGTGGAAGTACCGCTCGCCCGCGCGAACGATCGTATCGGCATCTACAGGCCTGTACTCGTCGTCGACCAACAGCCCTTTCGCGCACCGCTCCGCCCAATCGCCGCGAGGAATGTGCGCGACGATGCCGCTCAGCGCATCGAGCAATGTCCCGCCGTCGTACTCAGGCGGAATCGTGATGGGCCGGAAATGGTCGCGCGGCCGGCTGCCGGGCAAAGGATCGATGATGTCGCTCAACCGTTCGTGCCGACGCGCAATGTTGATCGACATCTGTTCGGGCGAGATCTCGTAGCAGTACGGACAGGATTTGCCGGGCTCGTAATGCGGATGGCTTTGATCCTCCTCCGCGAGCGGCGTCCGACATGACGAGCATTGAAGCCACTGCCTCGGCTGAAGAATCGCATCGTGGCCGAAGCGCCGATCGAACGCGAAGCACTCACCTACGAAGTGGCGTTTCCCGCATGTCTCGAGGTAGTCGAGAATGCCGCCCTCGAGCACGCGAACCTCATCGAATCCGATGCGAGTGAGATAAAGAGCGGCCTTTTCCGCGCGGATTCCGCTCGTGCATACGACGACTACGGGCGTCTGCCTCAGTCGCTCCGGGAGCGTGCGCACTGCTTCAGGGAAATCCTGGAATTGTTCGATTCCTAGCGTCACCGCCTGCTCGAATGTTCCGAGACGCACCTCGTATTCGTTGCGCACATCGAGCACCGCGATAGCGCGATCGTCGTCGAGCCATTGCCGAAGCTCCCGGGACGAGATCATGCGCGGGCGGTCGCGCGCGGGGTCGATACCCTCGATACCGAAGGCGACGATTTCTTTCTTGATTCGCACTTGCATGCGTCGCAGAGGAAGTTGCGGGCTGCCGCTGGTCCTCAATTGCAAGCACTCGAGTCCCGGCCAGCGCCGAAGCTCGGCGAGTAGCGCCTCCGCCTGCCTTGCTTCGCCTGCGATGAGCAAATTGATCCCTTCCGGGCTCAACACGATCGAGCCCGTGACGTTCCAGCCCTTACAGAGCGCAAGCAACTCGGCGCGCCGCGGCTTCAAGTCCGTCAGCGGGACGTATGCGTAACCGGATAGAACCAAATAGGGCGGCATGCTCGTCCGAACGTGAGGAGCTCACGGAGCGAAGATCAACTAATCCGCTCCTCAGAATTCGACTCTTACAACGCAAACATTGCTTGCTGGCGCAACCAACGTTTCGTGGCGGCCCGGTCGGCGAGTACTTCCAGGAAGCACTGTTGTTGATGAATGTGCGCCCGGATCTCGCGAATACGTTCCCGGAGGATCACCTTCAAGTTGTCTCGCGTCAGTTTGAGACGCGGTCCGATGTGGAAATCCACGCGGAAGCTCTCTTCGAGCCTATGAAGCTCGAGCTTAGCGACCTCGAGCTGCCTCGCGAGCAATCGATTGTAGTGCTTCAGTCGATCGCTGCTCAGGCGGCTTATCTGCTCCGGATCGATTTGCTCGAGCGCGAGCTGAGCCTCCAACAAAGTCAGCAAGTCGTCGGTCGCATACGCGCGATTGATCCGCTGCATCAGCTCGGTCTTCTCGGCGCGCCGCTCGGAATCGGCCTCGCGATCGGGATGCACGGCGCTCGCAAGCTTTCGATAGATCTCTCGCAGGAATTGCTTCGCAGCTTGTGCGTTGGCCTCGGCGCGCGTCTGCGCCGCAGACTTCTTGCGACCGCGGGAACGAGCTTCGCGGCGCGATTCTTCCTGCTTCATCTTGGCGCCGAGCTGCTCGTACATTCGTTGGACCAGATCTTCTTCGGTACGAATCTCCGTATCGTCGCCAAGCTCGAAACCGAGCTCCTCTGCATGCTCCTTGAGCACGAGCAGCTCTTCCTCTTTCATCTCGTCGAAGCTGACTCTGCTGTGCTTGTCGAATAGATCTTTCAATTCCTCATCGTACGGATCGCCTTGGAGCAGCAACTCGGCATTGCTGCACAAGACGTTCTCGAGGCTCGCCCGTTCGATGCGCGTCCAGCCCCGCTCATCGAGCAGTCGATCCAAAGCAAGCACCGTTTCGCGCGTAAGCGATCGCAGATTCACGCGTAGAGGCTGCAGTGCCTGAGCATCGGCCTGACGAAATTCGAGGGTCGCAGCGTCGACGTCCTTGTGTGTCTTGCGAATGCGTTCGATCTGCGCGATCAGGTATTTGAACCGCTCGTGCTCGGGGGTCGAGCGCGGCTCGTCGGCGCGTGACGGAACTTTGAGAAGCGTTTTTCCCGACATAAGTACGTGGGGACGGAGGCGAGTGCGCGATTTTGGTGGAGCGCACCGCCCCAAAGCAAATGGCTTTTGCAGATACGAGCGTAGTCCGCCAAGTTAGGCATTCCGTGGCGCCAATTGAGTAGGGCTACGGGCAACGACAATGCGACGCGCGAATGCACCATGGCTCGCGCGCTTCCGAGAAGAGGCGGGCTCGAAGCGCGTAGCGTCAATCGATCGGGGATTGTCCCGCTATTCCGTCGTACGCCCGTCAAAGTGCTCGTGCGACGCCTCCGCCTCGGCCTTCGTCTTGTGGACCGTGCCGTCGACGTGCTCGGGCGGCCCATAGATCGTGTAGAGCTTGAGCGGTTCGTTGCCCGTGTTCTTGACGTTGTGCTTCGCGCCGGCGGGCACGATCATGGCCATGTCGGCTGAAACCGGCGTACGCGCACCATCGATCCAGATCTCGCCAGTCCCGGCTTCCACGCGGAAGAATTGGTCGCGGTCGTCATGGACCTCTTCTCCGATCTCCTCCCCTGGCTTGAGAGTCATCAGCACGAGCTGAAGCTGCTTTGC
>DATCLP010000497.1:0-5013 GCA_036563855.1 Steroidobacteraceae bacterium
TTGCACGCTCGTGCGGCGCAACGGATCCGTGCTCATCGAGGATCGCAGCACTTACGGTTCGTTCGTGAACGAAGAACGCGTCGTCGGCAGCGCCGTGCTGACCGTCGGCGATCGCTTGAGACTGGGCTCGCCGGGCGTGACGCTCGAGCTCATTCAGTTGGTGGACGATCATGGCGCGCCGCAAGACTGAAGTCTTCAGCATGTCGTTCCTCGACTGCATTACCTGCGCGTTCGGGTCGGTCGTGCTCGTCTACACGTTGATCAATGCGAGAGGCGGCTTGCGGCAGATGGCCGAGACCGAGTCCGCACGGTCGCAAATCGAACAGCTCGAGCAGCAAGTGCTCGAGGGTTATCAAAGGCTCTACGTGCTGCGCAATTCGCTTGTGGAGACCGACGAGGAGCGCGTGCGTACCGAAGGCATGGGAACGCGCGTGCTGGAGGAGGCGGAGCGCTTGAAACTCGAGCTGGCCGACGCCGAGAAAGAGACGTTGTCGCGGCGCGAGGCGATCGAGCGGTTGAAGGCGGATCTCAAGTCGCTCGAAGAGGGCATGCGGCGCCTCGATGGCGGTAGCGAGAGCAAGCAGACGACCGGAACTCGTGTGCGCGGTTTCACCGGTACCGGCGATCGACAGTATCTGACTGGACTGCGCGTCGGCGGCTCGCGAATCGTACTCCTCGTCGACGTGTCCGCGAGTATGCTCGATGAGACGGTCGTGAACGTTCTGCGCATGCGCAACATGCCGGAGTCGCGCAAGCTCCTGTCGGAGAAGTGGCGTCGCACACTCTCGACGGTTGAATGGCTTGCGGCACAACTACCCGTCGAAAGCGAATTTCAGATGCTTGCGTTCAACACACAGGCGAAATGGCTCGTACCGGGCTCTGAAGGCAAGTGGCTCAAAGTGAACGACCCGAACGCACTGACGGATGCAATCACGAGCTTGCGCAAGGTCGTGCCGCACGACGGCACGAGTCTCGAGAACGCATTCGTCGCGATGAACACGCTGAGCCCGAAGCCGGACAACGTGATCCTGATCACCGACGGCTTGCCGACGCAGGGCGCGAGTCCGCCGATGTTCAAGAAAGTCGTCGACGGAGACGATCGCGTCGAGTTCTTCGAGCGCGCGATCGCGAAGTATCCGAAAGACGTTCCGCTCAACGTTATCCTGATGCCGATGGAGGGAGATCCTTCCGCGCCGAGCGCCTATTGGCTCGCAGCACGACGTACGGGCGGTTCGTTCATGAGTCCGTCGAAGGATTGGCCATGAAGGTCAGGCTGAAGGCTGTAGGCTGTAGGCTGAAGGCAAGAGACGCACGCGCTTCGCGCGCGCGCCTACTCTCTTGCATTTGGATTTCGGCCAGGGGCGTGGATCGCAGCGCCAGCTGCTTCGATCTTCAGTCTTCAGCCTTCAGTCTTCAGCCTGGCGACAGCCTACAGCCTGTGCGGAGCACCAATGGCTCGCCGTCTAGTTCGTCGCGAGACCGAGATCTTCAGTATCTCGTTCCTCGACTGCATCACGTGCGGTCTGGGGTCGGTCGTGTTGCTGCTCGTGCTGAGCGAAATCCGCATGCCGCAGGAAACCGTCGAGGACGAGAGCATCGCCGAGAGGATCACGCAGCTCCAGGAAGAACTGATCGATATCGCCGGCCAAACAGAGATCCTGAATCAGGAGCTGACGGCCAAGCAGAAGCAGCTCGCGGAAGAGAAACTACGCATCGCCCGGTTGCAAGGCGATTTGAGCGACATTCGCGGCAAGTACGCCGCTTCGAAGATAGAGGCGGACATGATCAATGAGCTCGAAGGCAAGCTCGTGTCCGCGCGCCAGGAGCTGACCGAAGAGATGAAGCGTGTGCTCGGCAGCGACTTCCGGCGGAAGAAAGACGATGCAATCGGCGGCATTCCGGTCGACAGCGAATACATCATCTTCATCATCGACACGTCAGGGAGCATGTTCAATTACGTGTGGCCGATGCTGCTCGAGAAGGTCGAAGAAACGCTGAACGCCTATCCGCAGGTGAAAGGCTTTCAGGTCATGAACGACGAAGGAACGTACATGTTTCCGAGCTACCGCGGCAAGTGGATCCCGGACACGCCCTCTCAGCGCAAGCTCGTGATCGAACGTCTACGTACCTGGAATGCGTTCTCGAACTCGAGCCCGATCGAGGGCATCGTCGAAGCCATCCGGACGTATTATTCGAAGGACAAGAAGATCAGTCTTTACGTGTTCGGCGACGAGTTCACCGGTCCGTCGATCGACTCCGTCGTCAAGGGCGTCGATATAATCAATCGCGACGACGAAAACGGCGAGCGGCGCGTGCGCATCCATGCAATCGGGTTTCCGGTGCGGCCTGATGCGCCGCAATTTACGAGCATCCGTTTTGCGACGTTGATGCGGATTCTGTGCGCGAAGAACGGCGGAACGTTCGTCGGGTTGCACGACCCGCCGCGCCGAGGTCCGCAGTTCCGCATCGGCCAGAATCTCAACGGACAGAATCTGTCCGAATCGGAATTCCCGTCACTCTCGCCCGTATTCGCCGGGGCTGAGCCGCTAGCGAGGTTACCGTGAAGCACGTCCTGTACCGTCTGCGGCGATGGTTACGCGCAGCGGGAGGCGCGGCGGCGATATGCGTCGCCCTGGCCGTTTCCGGCTGCGGATCGGTCACGCTCGTTGCGACGGCGAACATTCCGCAGCCGCTCATCACGAAAGTGCCGATGACCGTGGCGCTGTACGTCCCTGAGGAATTCGCGTCCTACGTGCACAAAGAGGAACGTTGGAGCACGGACTGGAACATCGATCTGGGGAAAGCGCAAACCGAGGGCATCACGCGTTTGGTCAATGCGATGTTCGAGCGCGTCGTGCTCGTCGACAGTCTCAATGCCGCGACGCAGGTCGAGGGCGTGAGCGCGATTCTCGAGCCGAGTGTGGAGGAATACGCATTCGTCACGCCGCGCGATGCAGGCACGCCGTTCTTTGCAGTCAGCATCAAGTATCGCGTGAACGTTTATCTGCCCGACGGGCGCCTCGCCGATTCCTGGGGGTTCACCGGATACGGCACGGCCCCATCGCAGGGGTTGTCGAGCTCTGCGCCGCTTGCACATGCAACCGCGCTCGCGCTGCGCGATGCAGGCGCCAAGCTTGCGGTGGAATTTCGCGAGCAGGCGGTCGTGCGGAGCTTGCTCCCTGCCGGACCGTCGGACGCAGAAACATCTTCCGAGGAGCCGTCGCAAGGAGAAGCACCGTCTCCTCCGGCGGAAAGTGCGCCTACGACGGACCCGGCCGGGCAAACGCCTCCCGCGAGCGAACAAGAGACCGAAGACGAGACCAAACCGGAACAAGAACAAGAAAAAGACGATGAGGCCGAGCAGGAAATCAAACCGGCGATGCCGCTCGGCGCACGGTCCGTCGCGCGTGCATGACGCACGCGCCCGTGCCGTTCATTCCGAGTCCTGATCTTTGCGGACTTTGAAGATTTGCCGCAGCCCGACGTCGTAGGTCGTGACGGGTTCGCCGTTCGAGAATTTCGGTCGATAGCGTGCAGAGCGCACCGCGTTCAGCGTATCTTCGATGTAGCGTTCCGGAGCGTTCGCCTCGACGAGCCGCGGCTCTTTGACGGAACCCTCGGATGTGACGGTGAAGGAGACGTGCACGAAGCGTTCTTCGACCTCCTCGGGAGCGCGTTGCAGATTGCGAGTCGCAGCGGAGGGAACCGGGTAATAGAGCTGCACGGGAAAGCTGAGCTTCGCACGCGCCGCGACGCCGCTTTCGTTATCGAAATCATTCAGTAACTCTGCCGCGCGGCGATAGTAGTCGATCGCTTTGTTCGTTTCGCTCTTGATCATGTACCAATCGCCCATGTCGAGCAGCGTGTCGAACAAGAGCGACTTCGATCTCGTCGGATGCGCCTCGAGCGTTCTCAAAGCGCGCTTCAAGGCGCGTTCGCCCTCGTCGCTCAAGTAGCGCGGATTCAGCGTGCGTGGGGTCGTCTGAACATCGGGTTCGAGCCCCGGCCGGCGCTCGACCGGAACGCGAATGCCGAATTGCGACAGGTACAACTCCCGTCGGTAACTGTTCGCGAGCGCCCGTAGCGGCGGCACGGTCGCGAGATCGTGGCGGCCGAACTTGTTCTCCACGACCGCGAGCGCCTTGCGATACGACGCTCGAGCCGCGCCGACGTGCCGGAATTGCAAGTAGAAGTCGCCGACAGTGTCGTAAATATCCGCCATGCGCGGGTCGCGCTTGCCGTACGCCTGCTCGCCGATCCGCACGAGATAGTGCATTTGCTGTTCGGCTTCGACATAGCGGCCTACACTGCCGAGGCTGTTCGCGAGCTGACGCAACAAACCTTGTTGCTCGAGATTGAACAGGCCGTGCGTCCGCCGCGAAACCAGCAGCGCCCGCTCCATGTACTCGATGGCTTCCGCGTGCTTGCCGGCCTGGGCGAGCGAATAACCCATACCGCGCAGCGGCTCGATCAATCTTTCTTGAGAGCCTACGAGGCGCGGCTCGAGGATCTGCAGCGCTTCGGAATAGGCCGCTTGCGCGCTCACCCAATTGTTCTTGGCGAAATGCGCGGCGCCGAGCAGCGTGAGCGCCTCCGCGAGCTCGAAGGGCGCCTGGTTCGCGCGCATTCGGGCGGCTTCGACGAGCTTCTCGGCGGTCAGGATGGCCTGATCCCACTCCTTACGTTCGATCTGAGCCCAGTATTCCTGTTCCGACGGCGGCTGCGCGCTCGCTTCCAGCGAGTGTGCGCATGGCGCCAGCACTGCAAAAAGCAGTGCAACGAAACAAATGACCTGGAAACGCAGGTTCATATCTGCCGTTACCGTTCGGAGGCGCAGCGCAGCGTGCAAGCTTCGACCGTCCGCCGCAATCGGGAAACTCCACGGATGGGCCACCGCTAGAGGCCCGACAAATTCATTACGTTCCGCCGGGCCGATGCGTTCCGCAAGCAGGGGCTACGGCAAGAGAACCAGCGTTCGAACGTCGAGTACTAAGCACGGGCGGGGCACTGGCC
>DATCLP010000498.1:0-4177 GCA_036563855.1 Steroidobacteraceae bacterium
CGCGTCTTGCCGCTGCCCGCGCCTGCGAGCACGAGCGTGGGCGCGAGCGGTGCGGCGACAGCAGCGCGCTGCGCTTCGTTCAGGTCGGCGAGGAGCGAAGAGACGTCCATCGAAGTTGCGATCTCAGGGAGCGGGCGGATGCAAGTTCTCGACTGTCACGATCCGCAACCCGCTCGGCGAAAACAAGCGGGGATTGTAGCTTGCCACGCAGCGGTCGGTGCGTCGGCTTTTTACTCCTGTCCGTTACAGCTATTCTTCGCCGGCGCTCCGTGTCATGCAGACCGACCGGCAAATCTGGGAGCTTCGATGCCTCGCCCTGCTTCGTTGTTCAGCATCTGCCTGAGTGCGCTCGTGCTGTGCGCGTGCTCGGAGCGGCAAGCGCCGCCGTCCGAGCCTACGACAGAGCCTCCGCCGCAGCCGCTGCCCTCTACTCCGGCCGCCGAGCCGCTCCCTGCAGATTTGCCGACCGAATCCAGCTTGGCGCTCAAGCGCGGCGTCATGACGTTGACGACGGATCGGACCACCTTCCAGCTTTGCGGGGATGCTGCAGGATTGTGGGTCATCGATCAAACCGATGGAGTGCTCAACGAGGTGTTTGCGAACGACTCGAAACCTCTCGAGATCTATGTGGAAGCGCACGGCGAACGCGCGCCCGTGCCGGACAATGTCGCGGAGGCGCGTGGATTCCCCGGCGCGTTCATTCTGGAAGAAGTGTTGTACGCAGCGCCGCCTGGCGAAGGTCAGGGATGCAACGCACCGACGCCGAGCTACATCGTCAGGGCGCACGGGAACGAACCTTTTTGGTCGATCGAGGTGACGCCCGACGACAAGTTGATTTGGCGGCAACCCGACGATCCCAAGGAGCTGACGATCGACGCGCTGCAGTCGGAAGACGTCGAAGGCACGGTCCGCTACTCGGGTGCCGCTCAGGGGCACAAGATCGATCTCCTCGTCGATCAGCAGCCCTGCCGCGATTCGATGTCGGGCGCCTACTTTGCCTACAGCGCGCGCGCCGCATTCGACGGTAAAGAGCTCAAAGGCTGCGCGCGAATCGGCGAGTGATGCTCAACGGACGATCAATGTACTGCGTCGACGCGTGCGAGCATCGACGTAGTTGAACGCCACTGCGACAGCGACCGCGAGCGCCGGATCCGTGAGCGATCCGGTGTGGCCTGCAATCCAAAGCTGCATCACTTCGGTGACGATTGCGAGCGCGAGCATGACTGCTGCGGCAATCTTCGTCGACATTCCGCAATGACGCAGAGTCCACAGCACCGCGCCGAATAGGAAGGTTTCGCCGCAGAGCATCGTCCAATCGGTCGAACGCAACGTCGCGCCGATGCCGGCCTCGAACCACACCATGAAGGGCCAGAAGTCGAACGCGCTCGCGGTACTTTCGAATCGGAACGGTGCCAGTCGATTGCCCAAGAACACCACGAGAACCGCGCCGGCGAGCAGCGCTTTACGCGGGACCGACGTGAGACGATCGAGCAGTACCAACGTCGGCAGCAGCAAGATGAGGGCGAGGAGCTCGGACGGCACGAACACTTGCTCGACAACGAGCAGTCTTCCGGCCAGCACGATGGCGATCAGCGCGAGCAAGGCTTCCAGCAGGCGCGCACGACTCACGAGCGCAGTCAACGCTTGGCTCACGACGGTCCAGCAAACGAGAAAGGCAAAGGTGAGCTGCGCATCGATTTGCGGATCGAACAAGGGACGTAGTGCTGCCTTCAGTTTCCCAAGATCGAAATGCGGGATGAACGGCGCAAAACGCCAAAGCAACCACAACCCGACCAGCAGTAACGCGCCTGGATCGCCGGTCGGTCTTTCCGCATGCGGCGGCGAGTGCATCCAGGTCGCTCCCCATCGCCATGCGAGCCCCCCGAGGGCACCGATCGCGCTGCCGAGCGTGTTCAGCACGAGATCGGTCAGGCTGGGAACGCGCGCGGAAACGTAGACCTGCGCAACTTCGATCGACAGCGAGAGGAGCGCACCTAGCCCGGTTGCCAGCAGGACTGCATAGACGCGGCGTACGCGCGTGCGCAGCCACAGCACCAAACAGAATCCCAGCGGTAAGTACAACAAAACATTGGAAATGCGGTCGCCGCGCCCGGCACGCTGCCAGGAGAGCTGTCCCAACGCGTCGAGCACGCCTCCCGAAATGGCATCGGGTTTGAAGTTGAACGGATACAGCGACCCGTATGCGATCAGCGCCACGACGCCGAGCAGAAGCCAGGGAACGATCTTGCTACTGGAAGCGCGCCGCATAACGCAACTATGCCCGGGCGCCGGTCCGAGGCAAGTGGCGAGTGTTACCCGGGCTCGCTTGGTGCGAGGTCACGGCACCGAAGGACAGGACGGCTAGAGCTTGATGACGACGTAATGATCGACGAGCAGCGCCGCGAACAGCAGGGCGAGATAGGTGATCGAAAACCCGAACGTGCGCATCGGTAGGTGCTCGTCGCTGCGCGTCTTGAGCTGCAGCGCGCGATAGATGAAGAAACCGCCGAGGGCTAGCGCCGAGACGAAGTAGATCAAGCCGCTCATTCCGGTCAGATAAGGCATGAGCGTCACGATCACCAGCAGGATCGTGTAGAGCAGGATGTGCAATCGAGTGAACTCGATGCTGTAGGCGACCGGCAACATTGGGATGCCGGCCTTTGCATATTCGTCGCGTCGCGCGATTGCGAGCGCCCAGAAGTGCGGCGGCGTCCAAGTGAAGATGATGAGAAACAAGAGCAGCGAATGCGGATCGACCTGGCCCGTCACGGCCGTCCAACCGAGCACGGGCGGCGCGGCGCCTGCAGCGCCGCCGATCACGATGTTTTGCGGCGTGGCGTGCTTCAACCACACGGTGTAGATCACCGCATAACCGATGAGCGTCAAGAACGTGAGCACGGCGGTCAGCGGATTCACCCATCCCCACAGCATGATCATCGAGATCACAGCGAGGATGGCGGCATAGGTCAGTGCCTGCCGCTCCGTCAGATGTCCGGTCGGTAGCGGACGGTTCTTGGTGCGCGCCATCTGCTCGTCGAACCGGCGATCGAGAACGTGATTGATCGCTGCCGCCGACGAAGCTGCGAGCGCAATGCCGAGCGTGCCGAAAATGAGGACATTCGGCGGAGGCAAATCAGGCGTGGCAAGAAACATTCCGACAACCGCCGTCACCATGATGAGCATGACGACGCGCGGCTTGCCGAGCTCGTAGTAATCCCTCCACGTCGCGCGACGAGGATTCGATCTGACTTCGGCGGTCGGGGTCACGGCGTACGGGAGGGGGTCCGAGGCAGTCGCTAAAGGGCGGCAATTGTAGCCGCTCGGCGCAGGTCAAACAGGCCGGTCGGACCGCAGCCGGTCAGCTTCGCACGAGGCGATTTAACCTCACGACCGCGAGCAAGAGCAGGGCAGCAACGCCGTTGTGGGCTGTCGCCAAGGCGAGCGGCAGCGCCCGAATCACCATGACCGGTCCCAAAATGAGCTGCGCGATCAAGATGATGCCGACCACGGCGCCGGCAGTGCGGATCGCGCGAGTCTCACCGAACCGCCAAGCCCGGATGCTCAGGGCGCCGAGCACGATGGCCGCAACGATCGCGCCGAGGCGATGCACGAAATGGATGGCCACCCGCGCCGGATGGTCGAGCACCCCGCCTTCGTAATCGATGCCGAGCCCGCGCCACAGCACGAAGGCCTCACTTGCATCCATCTCAGGCCAGTACGAGTTCTGGCAGGTCGGAAAATCGGGGCACGCAAGCGCCGCATAGTTGCTGCTCGTCCATCCGCCGAGCGCGATTTGAGCAACGAGCACGATCAAGCCAGCGAGCGCGAGCGTGGGTAAAGAAATCCAGCGTGCGGTCCACGGTTGACGACGCGCTGGTTCACCTGCCGTCGCGGCACGCTTCTTCGGCATCGCGAGCCATACGAGAAGCGACATCGTGGCCAAGCCGCCCAACAGGTGCAGCACGACGATGAGCGGCTTCAAGAGCAGTGTGACCGTCCACATGCCGAGCAAACCTTGGAAGATCACGAGCCCTACCAGCACGAGCGGCAGCACCACCGGTTGCTCGGGATCGTGACGGTTCGCGATTGCCCAACTCGCAAGAATGAGACACATCAAGCCGAGCGCAGTCGCGAAATAGCGGTGCACCATTTCCTTGACCGCTTTGTGGTACTCGAT
>DATCLP010000499.1:0-1505 GCA_036563855.1 Steroidobacteraceae bacterium
CGGCGCGTCCGGATTCAACCAGCCACCTGACGCTGCAAACCAACGCGGACACGTGAAGTGATTGAACGTCACGATCGGCGTGAGACCGCGCTCGCGACAGCCATCGACAATGCGACTGTAGTGGTCGAGCATCGCGTTCGAATAGTGGCCGCGTTCCGGCTCGATGCGCGCCCATTCAACGGAGAAGCGGTAGCTGTTCAGTCCTAGGCTTCGGACCAGATCCAGATCGGTCGGCCACAACTCGAAGCTATTGCACGCATCGCCCGAGGGCTCGGCGAATGCGGTCGGTTGCAGATGCTCCAGAAACCAGGTGTCGCTCGCGGTGTTGTTGCCTTCCGTCTGATGTCCCGATGTCGCGGCGCCCCAGAGAAAGCCGCGCGGAAACTGACCTTTTGATTGCGCGCCGGCACTCGGCAGCGCCGAGGCTGCCAGCATCGCTGCGCCCGCCTTCAACGCCGTACGTCTATCGATCTGCATCGAGTCCCCCTCTACGATTGTGCGATTCCCGGAACGACGACGTTGGTCATCTCGTCGCGCCGCCCGGCTAGAAATAGGCGAATGTTATTTTCGACCAACGGCAAGATGCTGGCCGGATACGAGCTGTTGAGTCCGGCGAGGTGCGGCGAGATGAGAACGTTCGGCATCGACCACAGCTCGCTAGACGCGGGCAACGGCTCCTCGCTGAAGACGTCGAGCGCCGCGCCGCGGATGATGCCCGCGCGCAGCGCGGTGACAAGGGCCACTTCATCGAGCACGCCGCCGCGCGCGACGTTGATCAGGAATGCGCTGCGCTTCATGTGTGCGAGCACGTTCGCATCGACTAGATGGTGCGTCTGCGCCGAGTACGGCGTGAGCAACACGAGATAGTCGAGCTCCGTAACTGCGCTCAACAATTGATCGCGAGCGAACATGCGGTCGAAGTTCGCGAGCGGGCGCGCAGCCGAGCTGATCCCGATCACTCGCATACCGAAGACCTTCGCCTTCGCGGCGAGCTCCTCCGCGATCTGTCCCACGCCGAGAATTCCGACGGTACGATCACGCAGCACCTGCGAAGGCCAGCGCTCCCAGCGTCGCTCCGCCTGATTCACGATCATGCGCTGCATGTTGCGACTCAACGCAAGCATCAGCGCGAAGGCGCATTCGGACACCGGCGTGGCCTGCACGCCGCGTCCGTTCGTGATCAGCACGTCTTGCCGCAACGACGGCAGATTGACGATACCGTCGACGCCCGACCCCAGCACCTGAATCCACTTGAGTCGCGGCGCATCGCGTACCACGTGATCCGCCATGAACGGGCTGAACGTCAACAAAATATCGGTGTGCGCGATGAACGGGCCGACGTCTTCGTGTCGCTCGACGCTGTCGATGCGCAACTCCGGGAAGCGCGCCCGCAGCTCGCGGTCGTAGACGTGATCGATGTTCTCGGCGCGCGGCAGCAACAATAGGAGATTCATCTCGACGGGCTCTTTCGCCTGGGGCTCAAGAGCCTTTGCGCAGCAGTCCGC
>DATCLP010000500.1:0-2203 GCA_036563855.1 Steroidobacteraceae bacterium
GATCTCACCGACGCCGATCGCGAGCAGCTTCGCCAACGCATTGCTGCCGCGCCAGAAACCCGTGTGGTCGTGACGCACGGGACCGATACGATGACTCAGAGCGCGGAAGTGCTGAGCTCGATCGCCGGCAAGACGATCGTATTCACGGGCGCCCTCGCACCGGCGCGGTTCGCGGAAAGCGATGCGGCGTTCAATCTCGGGATGGCTTTCGGCGTCGCTCAAGTCGCCCCGCCGGGGGTGTACATCGCCATGAACGGGCAGGTCTTCAAGGCAGGTGAGGTACGAAAAGATCGCGCTGCGGGAACGTTCGTACGCATTTGACCGCTTTCCGGACCAGCGCACTTGAAGCCCCACGCGCATTTCTCCATGCTCGTTTTCTAGCTTTCAGCCTTTTGGCCCCGACATGAAACCGACCGCGACCGACAAGACGGATAAACCCGCCCATTTCATCCGCAAGATCATTGCCGACGATGTGGCTGCAGGGCTGACGGAGGTCCGTACGCGTTTTCCGCCCGAGCCGAACGGGTATTTGCACATCGGCCACGCGAAATCGATCTGCCTCAATTTCTCGATGGCGGAGGAATTCGGCGGCAAGTGCAATCTGCGCTTCGACGACACGAATCCCGAAAAAGAGGAAGACGAGTTCATCGAAGCGATCAAGCGCGACGTACAGTGGCTCGGTTTCAAGTGGGACGGCGAGGTGCGCTTCGCTTCCGATTACTTCGATCAGCTCTACGAGTGGGCCGTCTACCTGATCAAGCAGGGCAAGGCTTACGTCTGTCACTTGTCTGCTGAGGAAACGCGCGAGTATCGAGGCACGCTGACCGAGCCTGGGAAGGACAGTCCGTACCGCAATCGTTCGGTCGACGAGAACCTGGCGCTGTTCGAGCAGATGCGCCGCGGCGAGTTGCCGGAAGGCACGTGCGTGCTGCGCGCGAAAATCGACATGGCCGCGCCGAACATCAATTTGCGCGACCCGACGATGTATCGCATCCGGCACGCGACGCATCATCAGACCGGCGACAAGTGGAAGATCTATCCGACGTACGACTATGCGCACGGCCAGTCGGATGCCATCGAAGGCATTACGCATTCCATTTGTACGCTCGAGTTCGAAGATCATCGGCCGCTGTACGAATGGTTCTTGGACAACTTGCCCGTGCCGTGCAAGCCGCGGCAGTACGAGTTCGCGCGTTTGAATCTCACGTACACCGTGCTGAGCAAGCGCAAGCTCAAGCAGCTCGTCGATGAGAAGTACGTGACCGGTTGGGACGATCCGCGCATGCCTACGTTGTCCGGATTGCGGCGCCGTGGCTACACGCCCGCTGCGATTCGCAATTTCTGCGAAATGATCGGCGTCACGCGCAGCGAGAGCATCGTCGATGTCGGCTTGCTCGAATTCGCGATCCGCGACGATCTCGACAAGCATGCGCCGCGCGCGATGTGCGTGTTGTCGCCGCTCAAGGTGACGATCACGAACTACGATCCGAACACGGTCGAGTACTTCACCGCGCCGCTCCATCCGCAGAAACCGGAGATGGGCTCGCGCGAGCTGCCGTTCACCCGCGAGATCTACATCGATCGCAAGGATTTCCGCGAAGTGGCGGAAAAGGACTTCAAGCGGCTCGTGCTAGGCCAGGAAGTGCGGTTGCGCAATGCCTACGTCATCCGCGCGAACGAAGTGGTGCGCGACGAGAAAGGCGAAATCGTCGAGCTCAAGTGCACCTACGATCCGGAAACGCGCGGCAAGAATCCGCCCGACGGTCGCAAGGTGAAAGGCGTGATTCATTGGGTGTCGGCGAGACACTGTCTGGATGTCGAAGTGCGTTTGTACGACCGGTTGTTCACGGTCGAAGCGCCGGAAGAAGACAAGACCAAGTCGTTCCTGGAGTTCATCAACCCGAATTCGCTCGTCGTGCTGGAGCATTGCAAGGCCGAGCCGTCGCTGGCGAATGCAACGCCGGAGATTCGCTACCAGTTCGAGCGCGAAGGCTATTTCTGCGCCGACAGCAAGGACTCGAAGCCGGGCCAGCTCGTCTTCAACCGCACCGTCAGCTTGCGCGACTCTTATGGCAAATAAATCCATGGCGGCGCGCGCTACTGTCGAACTGCTTGACAGTTACTCCATAGCTGAGCTCGACGATTGCGGCGCTTTTTTGTGATCCGCCTCACGCTTTCGGGGGGCTCCCGATCCCCGCTTAGG
>DATCLP010000501.1:0-2237 GCA_036563855.1 Steroidobacteraceae bacterium
GTCGAGGTCCTCGGGCAGGCGCATTTGTTCATTTCGGCGATGCCGCTCGATCTCTTCTTTTTGCCGATCGATGTACCCGCTGTACTTGGCTTGAACTTCGACCTGCAGTGCGACCTGCTCGACGAGCCGCTCGTCGGCCTCGGGCGCGTTCATCCAATCGGGTCGGCCGATCGGTGCCAGCGACGTCAAGGCGGCATAGGAGACCTCAGGCCGGCGCAACAGATCGAAACCGTGCGCCTCGCGCACGAGCGGCGTACCGAACACTTCGATCTGCTCGCATTCTTCGATTTGGTGCGGATGAACGACGGCCGAATCCAAACGCTCGATTTCGGCTGCGGTTCGATCGCGCTTCTCGCAGAAGAACGCCCAGCGTTCATCGTCGACCAGCCCCATCTCGCGTCCGATCGGCGTCAGGCGCAAGTCGGCGTTGTCTTCTCGCAGCAGCAAGCGATACTCGGCGCGACTCGTGAACATGCGATAGGGCTCGCTCGTGCCGCGCGTGATGAGATCGTCGACGAGCACGCCGATGTACGCCTCATCGCGTCGCGGACACCACGGCTCGCGTTCTTGGATCTGCCTAGCTGCGTTGATACCCGCGAGAATCCCTTGAGCCGCCGCTTCTTCGTAGCCGGTCGTGCCGTTGATCTGGCCGGCAAAGAACAATCCCGCGATGAACTTCGTTTCGAGACTCGGCTTCAAGTCGCGCGGGTCGAAGAAGTCGTACTCGATCGCATACCCGGGCCTGGTAATGTGCGCGTTTTCGAAACCCTTGATCGAGCGCACTAGCGCAAGCTGCACATCGAAAGGCAGGCTCGTCGAGATACCGTTCGGGTAGATCTCGTGAGTATTCAGGCCTTCGGGCTCGATGAAGATCTGGTGCGAGGTCTTGTCCGCGAAGCGATGCACTTTGTCCTCCACGGACGGGCAGTAGCGGGGACCGACGCCTTCGATGATGCCCGTGAACATGGGCGAACGGTCGCAGCCCGCACGAATGATCTCGTGTGTGCGCTCGTTCGTCGCCGTGATGTAGCAGACGACCTGGCGCGGATGCTCGCTTCGCCTGCCGAGATACGAGAACACCGGTACGGGCTCATCGCCCGGTTGCACGGTCAACCCTTCGTAATTGATCGTGCGTCCGTCGATCCGCGGCGGCGTGCCGGTTTTCAGTCTCCCGACGCGGAACGGCAGCGCCCGGAGTTTCTCCGCCAGACGATTCGACGGAGGATCGCCCGCCCGGCCGCCTTGATAGCTCGTGAGCCCCACGTGGATCTTGCCGCCGAGGAACGTGCCGACGGTGAGCACCACGGCGCGCGCGCGAAATTCGATGCCGGTTTGAGTGATGACGCCGCCGACTCGATCGCGTTCGATGATCAGATCCGCAACCTCTTGCTGGAACAGCGTGAGGTTCGGCTGGTTCTCCAGCATAGAGCGGATCGCCTGCTTGTAGAGCACACGATCGGCCTGCGCACGCGTCGCGCGCACGGCAGGGCCTTTGCTAGCGTTGAGAATGCGGAATTGAATGCCGGCGCGATCCGTTGCTCGCGCCATGGCGCCGCCGAGCGCATCGACCTCTTTGACAAGATGTCCCTTCCCGATACCGCCGATCGCCGGATTACAGCTCATCTGTCCGAGCGTCTCGATCGACTGCGTCAGAAGCAGCGTGCGCACCCCCATCCGCGCTGCCGCCAGCGCAGCTTCGGTGCCGGCATGACCGCCGCCGACGACGATGACATCGAAGTGATCGGGGAAACGCACTTTCTTTAATTGAGAATTGAGAATGGAGAATTGAGAACGAAGTCTGGGCCGGCTGGGCCGCTGCCCCCGGGGCGCGTATTCTAGGCGGCGACCGCGAAAAGTCGTCAACGGCTATGGCGGATTCTTGGCCCCGTCGGCGTTTATCCGGCGCAGAAGCGAGAGCGCCATGGCGACGAGGACGCCCACGCCCAGGATGAGGACGCTCCAGAGCACGACCTGGCGAACCGGCGTCTTCTTGGGCAATGGCCGCAAAGCGGCATCCCCGCCAAGCGACCGCTCTGGTCCCAGATACGCCATGTCCAGATTTTGGGCGAACTCGGTCTCTGACAACCCGCCCAACAAACTGTTGCAAGCGCGAACAGGCGCCGGTTCGGCGCGGCGGCTGCCGAACGCGAGCGTATACGGTCCCGAGCCTTGAGCCAGAAATCTCAGTTGAGCCGGGCGATAGCCGAGCTCGAGTCGCGGATGCTCGTAGAACACAT
>DATCLP010000502.1:0-10420 GCA_036563855.1 Steroidobacteraceae bacterium
GTATGCCGCCTGGATGCGGCGGCGCGGTTCGCCCGGAGAATCGCGTCACCGCAAGATCGGCGCTGCCCCAGAAATAGTGAACGGGGCTGCACTTGCCGATGAAGCGCGCTCTGAACTCCTCGAAGATCAATGCGGTTTGTCGCATGACTCTCCAATAGCGCTGCACATACTCCGGGTCATACGCGGAGTGCTCGTCATCGACATCGAATGGAATCGGATCGGGCAGCTCGTTGGGCACACGGTGAATGTCGACATTCACTCCGAGCTGACTTAATGCGGCCATGACATCTCGATAGAAATCCGCCGTGGATTGAGGCTTCAGGGGCAATGCGACCGAATCACCTTCAACGGTACGTATCCGCAGGGCGTGATCGATGAAATCGAATTCGATCTGAAAAGCACCGGCCTGGTGCGGAATCAGACGCGTGCCAAGACCTCGTGCGGTCACCTGCAGCGCAACGTGCCACGAGTGATTCACCCACGGACATTGCGCCACGAGGATCTTGCCGACGATCTGCGTCCACAGATGCAAAGTCTCGGCCGCTTCGCGCCACGCTTCGTAGGGCAGCGCCGGCCATTGCGCGGCCGCGCTGCCCGTTCCCTTTCGGCTCATACAAACCTGCCTCTCAGGCTCTCGCGCCTGTGACGAGCCCGAGCCGCGTTGCGGCGTGCACGAGCTGCGCTGCTGTCTCGACACCGAGCTTTTGCTTGATCACCGACTGATGATTCGCGACGGTCTTTGCGTGCAGCCCGAGCTGTCGTGCAATCTCCTCGACGGTGTGGCCTTGCACCAGCATCTCGAGCACTTCGAATTCGCGCGCCGACAGATGCCATTGCGCTTCCCCATCGGTCGAGAGCGCGGCAAAGGCCAACATCTCCGCCGTCGAGTGGCTGATGTAACGCTTGCCCGATGCGATCGCTTCGACAGCCTCGACGAGCTCGCGCGGCGCACTCGCCTTCGTGATGTAGCCAGCAGCCCCTGCCTCGAGCGCACGCCGCGCAAAGATTGCCTCCTCGTGCATGCTGAAGACGAGCACGCGCGCATCGCGCCGGTATGCACGCATGCGCCGAATACCTTCGATGCCGCTCACGCCCGGAAGAGCCAAGTCCATGACCACGACATTCGGCATCAGCCGACAGAACTGCTCGTAAGCTTCAGCGACATTCGAGGCTTCGCCGATGACAGACACGCGTCCGCTCTCTTCCAAGAGTCGGCGATAGCCTTCCCTCACGATAGGATGGTCATCGACGAGCAACACGGAAATGCGTGTCATGCCGCACCCACTGCTGGAACGGCCGCGCGAACTTGGAAGCCGCGCCCCGGTGCGGTCGCGATCTCCAAGCGTCCGCCGAGCATTTCCACCCGCTCGCGCATGCCGATCAACCCCAGCCCCGCAACCGTACCACTGAGATTCGCGCCGCAACCGTCGTCATCGATGCGGAACATGATCTCGTCTGCGCCGGTCGCGTCTTGCGTTCGGCGTATACATATGTCCACGCGTCGCGCTCGTGAATGTCTGGACACGTTCGTTAACCCCTCTTGCACGAGCCGATACAGCGTCAATGCCACCGGCTCGTTCACGTGATCGAGATCGCCCTCGAAGGAGATGTGAAACTCGATGTGCGGCAAGCGCTGCCGCCAGCTTGCGACGCAATGCTCGAGCGCTGCTTCGAGTCCCAGCTCATCCAAGCCGGTCGGACGGAGTTTCCCGATACGCTCGCGCACGACTTCCGATATGTGATCGACGTGACGAATGATCGCAGACGCCGCCTGCCGACTCTGCGCACTGGCCGTCCGATCGCTGAGAATCCCGACGGCATCGAGCTTGACTGCATTCAGATATTGACCGAGCTCATCGTGCAGCTCGCGTGCCAGCGCCTTGCGCTCGGACTCCTGCAACGTCAACGACTGCTGCACGAGCCGCCGATTCTCGGCCAGGAGCTGCTCGAGCCGCATTTCCGCCGCACGTCGTTGCGCGATTTCCCCACACGCACCGCGATAGCGACGCCACGAGAACCATGCGAGTCCCGCCGTGAGCGCGATCATCGTCAGCTGCAGCTCGTCGATCTGCCAGCGTTCCAGGTTACGAGTCCAGGAGAACACCGCTTCGCTCAGCTCGAAGTACGCTGCGATCAAGGCTACGAGCAGTGTTGCGATGGCGACGATCAACGCATCGCGCCATGCCGAAGAGTGTTCGCTACGCGCCTTCACGATCGTCATCCCCCACAACACATCATCGCATCGCTTCGCGCGACTGTGTCGGACACTTCGGTAATCCACCATCGCTCGGGAGAAATTCCCGGCCACATCGCGAGGAATTCGCTGTACGCGCTGCGTCGTGTCGTGAAACCTTGCAACTTCGAACTCGAAGTCGCGTTGCAACAGATCGTTGGAAAAGGTTGATGCAATGAACACGACGCATCGATATCGCCCCGAGACGACAACTATCCCTCTCCTGCTCTCTTTGGTCGTAGCGGCATCTCCAACAGGCGCCGCGGCACCCGAAGCGAGAGAAGTTCTGGAAGAGGTCGTCGTGGTTGCTCCGTACGGATTGCGCCTACCGCGCGAACGCGTACCTGCGTCCGTGCAAACCGCAACCGCCGCGCAGATCGAGCAATCGCAGACTCTGGATCTCACCGATTTCATCAATCGCCGCTTCGGCAGCCTCAACATCAACCATGCACAGAACAATCCGCTGCAGCCGGATGTGAACTTCCGCGGCTTCAGCGTTTCGCCGCTCCTTGGCCTCCCCCAAGGACTGTCCGTCTACCAAAACGGCGTTCGCATCAACGAACCGTTCGGCGACACGATCAACTGGGACCTGATCCCGTTGTCGGCGGTGAACGAAGTGCAGTTGCTCGCTGGGGCGCAGCCGGTGTTCGGCCTGAACACTCTCGGCGGCGCGCTGTCCGTCGACATGAAAACGGGGTTCGACTTCCAGGGCGCCGGCGCTGAGGTCTACGCCGGCTCGTACGAGCGGCGCAGCGCGGCCCTTCAGTACGGCGGAAATACGAACGGCTGGGGCTACTACGGCAACGTCGATTACTTCGAAGAGGACGGCTGGCGGGATTACTCGAAGTCGGACGCTTTGAGGTTCTATGGGGCGCTCACTCGGCGGACCGCGAACACCAATCTCGACTTGAGCCTGGCCTACGCGGAGACCGAGCTTCGTGGTAACGGCGCCTCCCCTGCAGAGCTTCTCGCCATCGATCGAGAACAAGTGTTCACCCATCCCGATCTGACCGAGAACACGCAAACCCAAGTGATCCTGTCAGGATCTCGTCGGATGTCGAGCAACGTGCGACTGGCCGGCAACGCGTTCTATCGCCGCATCGACACCGATAGTTTCAACGGCGACGGCACCATCTTCGAGGAATGCGAATTCGACGACGAAGAATTGCTCGTCGAGGAAGACTTCACCGATGTCGACGGCGATGGAGAATGCTCGTTCTCTGTGGATACCGACATCGTGCCGGTTCTCGATCTCAACGGCGAGCCAATCGAAGCCGAGATGGACGACGAAGAACTGAATGCCATCAACAACATCGGCGAACGCGACCAGGAGTCCTATGGCGCATCGCTCCAGCTCGAGCTGACCTCAACGCCGTTCGGCCGCGACAACAATCTGACGATCGGCGCGGCCTATAGCGAAGGACGGATCTCCTTCAACTCGAGCGTCGAGGTCGCCAGGCTGCTCGAGAATCGTGCCACGTCGCGCACAGGGATATTTGCGCAGGAGTACGCGACGAACATGCGCGGCAACATCGACGTCGCGAGCTTGTATTTCGTCGATACGCTGAACCTCACCGACCGCCTGACGTTCACGTTCGGAGGCCGGTACGACAACACCCGCATACGGCTCGAAGATCGAACCGGCGAATCGCCCGAGCTCAACGGCAGTCATGAGTTCGAGCGGTTCAATCCGTCTGCCGGTCTCGTATTTCGTTTCACACCGACGACGAGCGCATTCGTCAGCCTCGGCCAATCGGCGCGTGCGCCGACGCCTGTCGAGCTCGCATGCGCGAGCGAGGATGCGCCTTGCAGTCTGCCCAACGCGTTCCTTGCGGATCCGCCGCTCGAGCAGGTCGTTGCGACCAACGCGGAAATCGGCGTGCGTGGTGCTTCGGACGCAGGCTTGCGCTGGAAACTCGGCGCATTTCACACGACGAACGAGGACGACATCCTCTTTCAGACGAGCGGCGGCCCTCAGGCGAACGTCGGTTTCTTCGCCAATGTCGGCGATACGCTTCGTAGAGGTATCGAGCTCGAGCTTTCTCAGGAGCTGTCGCGCCTGCGCTGGTATGTCCAGTACAGCTTCATCGAAGCCACGTTCGACACGCCGTTCATCGTCAACAGTCCGAACCATCCGATCTTCGACGAAGCGCCAGATGCGCCCCAGATCGTGGGCGAGGACAAATTGCTCGTTGCAGCCGGTTCGACCATTCCGGGCATTCCCGAGCATCAGGCGAACGTCGGCATCGACTTCGATCTCGGCGAGCGCCTCAGCATCGGCGCTGATGTGCAGCTTCGCTCCGGCGTCTACCTTCGCGGTGATGAGGCGAATCTGCTCGAGCGGACCGACGGCTACGCCATCATGAATCTACGCGCTCGGTATCGAATCGCGGATGGCATTACCCTGTTCGCGCGTATCGACAATGTGTTCGACGAGGACTACGAAACCTTCGGCCTACTCGGCGAACCGGACGAAGTGTTCGAAACGTTCGAAGACCCCCGGTTCTTCGGCGCCGGTCCCCCCTTCGGCGCCTGGATCGGCATCAAGCTTCAAATGGGCAGGTAGTCCGACCTCTCATCGCGTCTTGTGCGGACGCCGCAGTTCGCCGGTTGTGCTATAGCAGCCGACAGACGACAAGCCACAGGCAACAGCAAGCGTGCGGACGAGAGCTGAAAGTTGACAGTGGATAGTTGACAGCGAGTCGCGCCTTGCGCGAGCCCCTCACCGCGACGCGTTCGCTCTCGCTGCCTCTCCCCACGGGAGAGGCGATCGTGCGCGCGCTCGCGCGTTTTCTGTTGCCTGTTGCCTGTCCGCCTTTAAAGAGCTCGCTTGTGCGCGTCGGCCAATTCCCCAATCATCATCTCTTTCGGCCAGCGTTCATTACAGGGTTGCTGGCCTTGCTTTGTTGCTTCTGCGTCATCTCCCCGAGTGCGCAGGCCGAACCCGTCATCGGTCAATTCGAGCTCAAGACGCTCGAAAGCGAGCTCGGCTCGATCGAGCTACAAAGCCAAAACGCGTGGTCGTGGGGCCATCCCGATCGTCGAGCCGCAGTCGACGATTCCGAGCTGCTGTTCGATGAGAATGATGCGACTCGCCGGCGCCACGCGCTGGAAATCGAGGTCGGCTTCTCGCCGGCGATCAAGATGCGCGCGGGTGTTGAGTTCGAACAAGAGCGCTTCGATGAACCCGCGACGCTCGATCAAGCCAATCGTTTCGACGAGCTGGAGCTGACCGAGGTCGGCGTCGAGCTGGTTGCAATCCTCACGCCGCGCCACGGCGACGGTGCGGGATGGGGCATCGTCGTGGAGCTCGAGCATCCGCTCGAAGACGAAGAGCCGGATACGGTGTTCCTGGGCACGATCTTCGAGCTCAAGTCCGGTCCGTGGTTCGCTGCTGCAGTGCCCATGGTCGCGCATGTGTTCGGCGGACGTGCCGACGCGGGCGAGCGCATCGATCGCAAATGGGACTTCACTTACGCAGCACAGGTTGCCTACACGATCTCGAACGACTGGATGCTCGCATTTGAAGCCTACGGCACGATCGAGCGGCTGGGCGATTCAGGTCACGCTTCCGAGTCCGCCCGACAGTTCGGCGATTTCAACCAGCATCGCGCTGGTTTCATCCTCTACCGCACGCACAACTTCACCCAACGCCTCTCCGGGCTGGGAGCGTCGAGCGATGATGACTCGGACGATGGAGCCACTCTGACGGTCGGTCTCGGCTTGCTCACAGGGCTCAATCGGAACACGCCGAACCACACGCTCAAGCTCAGTATCGAGCTCGATTTCTAATCAAGGGGCTCTTACGGGTCGGTCGCTCCCGTGCTCTCGAGCCACTCGTCGATCATGAGTGTGCCTTTACGCACGTGCATGCGCATCATCGATTCGGCCACATCCGGATGGCCGTGCAGGATCGCTTCGATGATCGCCAAGTGCTCGACGTTGCCGGCGAAGAACGCCTTGCTACGGTAGGCGGCGAAATGGTGCGTCTGCCGCACGACGATGCGCAAACGCTCGAGAAACGAATCCAGATACGGATTCTGCGAAGCGCGAATGATGAACCGGTGCAACTCTTCGTTAGCGGCTGTATAGGCGGCGTAGTCCTCTGCCGCGACCGCCTCGACGAGTCGCGTGCGTAGCGACGTCAGCGTCTCCCGCTCTTCTTCGGTGAGCGGACGCTCGGCAATCTGACGCGCTGCCAGTCCCTCGAGTGCTTCGCGCACTCGCCCGGCAAGATAAATGTCGTTGCGCGTGATCCTCTTGACGACCGCGCCGCGATACTCTTCGATCTCGACGAGACCTTCGGCTCTGAGATGACGCAACCCTTCGCGCACGTGCGCACGGCTTTCGCCGGTCTCGCGCACGAGATCGCTCTCGATCAGTCGCTGACCAGGGACATAACGGCCGTCGAGAATCGCTTGCTTGACGAGCGCGGCAACCCGCATGCCGCCCCTGACTTGGCTTGCAGCAGTTTCCGCAGCCGCTTCCTGGCTCTGTGTGAGCTTCTTGTCCCTCTCGTGCGAAGACGAGCGCCCGGGCTTGGCTTCCGTCTTGCCCTGCGTCTTAGCGTGCATTGGAGCTGCCATCGTCGCGTGCGTGAGCGGCGAAAAAATCGAAGACTTGCGGCACTACGTTGTACACCGCATCGTGACCACCGTCGAGCACCGAGAGCAGATGCGCATTGCCGCCGTGACGCTGCAAACGCTGGACCATCGTGCGGGATGCATCGTACGACACGATGTCATCGGCGGTTCCATGTACTGCGAGAACAGGCAGCCGACCGAGCGCTGCATATGGATATCGGTCCGGATCGATGGCACCGGCTGCGGGCGCAACCGCCGCCCAGAGGTGCGGATACTTCGCCGCCAAATGCCAAGTCCCCTCCCCGCCCATGGAGTTGCCAATCAAGTAGATGCGGCGCGCATCGATCGGATACTCGCTACGGACGAGCTCGATCGTCGTCAACACGTCGCGCTCCCCTGGCTCGGGATCGACGCCGTCTTGCGGCAGCACGATACCGCCGATCGTGCTCGGGCGCGGCCTAGGCATCGTGCCGTTGGCCAGCACGACCGGCAGATGATTTCCCCACCCCGAGTTCGGGCTGTAACCCATCGGACTCAACAACGCCCAACCGCGAGCCTCCGCCTCCTCGATGAGCTTCGGCTGCGCGAGTACACTGTTGTGATCGCCGTTCGAGCCGTGCAGCACGACCACCAAAGGCAGCGCAGAACGGCCGTCCCATCGTTGCGGAACGATCAGTCGATAAGGCTCGATTCGCTGCGATTCGGGCAACCAGTAATGTCGTTCGAGGTTGCCCTTCGCGCGCGTCAGCGGATCCTTGCCCGCCTCGGCCGCCTCGAGCAATTCGTACGCCCGAGCGATCGCGGCACGAAAATCGAATGCACGCACTTGCCGCGTGCCGTCGTTGAGTCCCTTGACGACGTCCGCCGGATACTGAATGGAAGCTCGCATCGCATCTGTGAGCTTCACGGCACTCGCGCGTGCCTCGATCGTCTCGAGGTCGCGCTTCAGGCGTTCGACGACGAACACGCGCCGTGCAGTCGTGCCGAGGACGCGTCCGCCTTGCACGGCCCTCACCACGACATCGTAACTGCCGTCCTTCAGTTCGTGCGCAGGCAGCACGATGCGTTGCGGATTTTCGAGCAGGTCGAGCGCCTGCGTCGTGCGAGTCGTCAGCCATCGGACGTTTTCGTCGAACGGCGCACGCGGCCGCCAAGTGCGAACGCCGAGCTCGAACGTCAGCGGATCGCGGCTGGGCGGCATCGCGTGGAAGTATTGGCCGACGGCGATGACGGCCGGCGTTGCGGGATCGATCACCGTTTCGTGGGGACGAATCGCCAGCGACGCGACGAAGGCGTTCTCCGCGTTCCATTCGCCTCCCCCCAGAATGACGCGCGCCTCGGCGAGCGCCCGACGCATCTCGCTCAACGCCCCCACCTCGCGCGCAGCGGCCGCACGATCCATCAGCGTACGCGCACGCTCGCCGATCGCCTGCGTCGGCGGCGAGATCAGCGCCACCGTGTCTTCGATGAACAGCCACTGCAAGTCTTCGATCGGCTCCGGCGCCGATGCGAACGCGGCAACCGCCGCGCCCAGTGCAATCAACAAGACGCGAATCTTCACGGATCGGCGCACGTAAAATTGGCGGCGTCGTTCGGATCGCCGCCACCCTTGTACTTGACGACTTGCGGATACGGACACAGCGGACGCGTCATCGTCACCTTTCCGTCGACGACCTTCGAGGCGATCAGCCGCCGCGGCGCCTTGCCGCTCTCCACCCATTCGACGATCGCCGTGAGCATGTCGTGCTCGGCATCGACGATCGGCGGCTCATCGTAAGAAACGCCGAAGCTATCCGGTCCGGCTCCGCCGCGGCAATGATCGACGCCTGGCGCGAGATACATGCGATAGAACTCTCGGGTCTTCTCGCGCCCCATGAAGCGCTCGACGCTCTCGTAATAATCGATCGTCGATTGCACCGGCACGATCTGATCGGTCCAGCCATGCCAGCTGATGAGCTTGCCGCCGCGGCGATAGAAGGCTTCCAGGTTCGGATTCGTGAACGATGATCCGGGAACCGCAGCCTCCACGAGCGGCACGTCGCGCGCCGCATCGAATTGCCGGAAATCCCAATTCGGATCGCCGTAGCCCCAAAGCGCGAACACTTCGCCCGCACGGCCCGGCGAGGCGATCGGAGAAAACGCAACGCCGGGATCGAATGCCGGAAACAGCACGATGCCATCGCGGCCGCGCACCGGTCCGAGCAACTCGCGCGCCGCTGCGATTTTCTCGGGGCTCAGACCCGGCGTCTTCGCGATGTCGAAGCGGCACTTGCGCGGCTCGTTGAGAATGCCGTCGCGCACGCCGTCGTTCGCATCGCACGCCTGAATCGCCGCCTCGGCGATCCTGCGCCATTCTTCCGGCGAAAGACTCGCTTCGGGCCGATACTGCGCGATCAGCGCGCTCGCGAGCCAGCGTGCCGAGATGCCGACGATCGACGTGCCGTGCGCGCCGGCGATGATGCCGTCGTAATCGGCCGGATACCGCTGCACTTCGTTCATCGCCTGCATGCCGCCGCCGGAGCAACCGATGAAGTAGCTATGATGCGGCGGACGCCCGTAGTGAGCGGCGATGATCTTCTTCGCATTGACCGCGGTGAGATGCTGGCCGCGATGCCCCAAATTCTCGAGCCGGCGCGGATGGCCGAGCGGCCAGTTCACCTCCGTGATCTTGTGACCGGTATCGGTGCTGACGCCGGCAAAACCGCGGTTCACGCCGCGCGCCAAGGTCTCGTAACGGAAAAAGCCCGCAAAGCCGCCGTTGCCTGTTCCGAGCATTCGGCCGTTCCAGTCCCTCGCATCGGGCAGCCACAACTCGAAACCGATTTCGTCTTCGATCGTGCCCTCGACACGGCAGAACGGCTTGCGCACGGGCGCACGGAAACGATCGTTCTCGGTCGGCAACGGAGCAAGCCATTCGGGCTCCGGCAGGATCTCGGTCGCGCGAACGACGCGCACATCGGGAATGCGCAGCGTCGTGAGCAACTCGCAGGCGAGCGGGGCCGCGCCCTCGCTGGCAGATGCCCCCATCGCGATCGACACCGCCGCCGTACCGAGCGCGATTCGGACTTTGCGTGTGATGTTGCGGTTCATGGTTCGTTCGAGGGCCCAGCCAGAGAGCTCGGCGAGACCGCAGCCGCGGCATTCGTCTGTGATTTGCCCCAGCGATGAATGAGCACGTGACGGGCGCGCAGCATCGCCGCGACGCCGGCCGCCACCGAACATCCGCAGACGAGCGCAATCGAGAAACCGAGCTGCGCCTCGTCCCGGAACACGTAATCGGTCACCATACCGACGGCGAGCGGACCTCCGCCGCCGCCGACGACCGCGAGCAAGAACCCGCCCGCGGCGATCGATTGACCTCGAACCGCGCTCGGCATCACGAGCAACATTGGCGCAGTCGCAAGCGATGCAATCGCGCTGAACGAGAACGCGACTGCGCTGAATAACGCGAGCGCCAGCGTGTAGCTCGGTACGAGCGGCAACAGCACGATCGCCGGGCCGAGAATCGCCGCGCCGCCGAACACGATTCCTACGACGCGCTCCAGCGTCTGCTGTCCGTCCGAGCCTTTCGCGAGTACGCTCGTCACGAGCGCTCCCGCAATGG
>DATCLP010000503.1:0-2344 GCA_036563855.1 Steroidobacteraceae bacterium
GCACTAGGTCGAGGGGCTCGGGCACTGGCTCTGGTAAGAGATGAAGCCGCGCGAGTGCGCGCTCTTCCTTCAGCCTTCAACCTACAGCCTTCAGCCTAAATCGAGACATCTCCTGACATCTTTTTCGCATCCAATCTCGCGCGTCCATCTTTGTGTCCGGTTGCGCCGGTTTGCCCGGTACAATCGCGCGCTCGTCCGCGGTCAAACCGCGTTTCCCTAACGTGCGTACCTGAGGCGTCTTTCGCGCCAGGGTGATCATGTCTCGAACAATTTCGATTCGCGGCGCTCGCCAGAACAACTTGAAGAACCTGTCGCTCGATCTGCCCACGAACGAGCTCATCGTCGTGACGGGCGTGTCGGGCTCTGGCAAGTCGTCGCTCGTCTTCGACACGCTGTACGCCGAAGGACAGCGCAGGTACGTCGAAACGTTTTCGCCCTACGCGCGGCAATTCCTCGACCGCATGGACAAACCGCAGGTCGACCGCATCGAGGGCATCCCGCCGGCTATTGCGATCGATCAAACGAATCCCGTACGCACGTCCCGGTCGACGGTCGGCACGATGACGGAGCTCAACGATCATTTGAAGCTCCTCTTCGCGCGCGTTGCGCAGCTCTATTGCCGGTCGTGCGGCGCGCCCGTGCGGCGCGACACGCCGGAAAGCATTGCCGATGAGCTCGCCAGGCGCCTTGCCGCCGCGCGGCAATCGCAGCCGCGGTTGCTCGTGACGTTCCCGGTCGAAGTGCCGCACAACTTCAGCGAAGAGGAAGTGACGAATCTGCTGAAGGCGCAAGGCTACACGCGGATCCTGGAGCGGCGAGAGAAACGCGCAGCGACCACGCAACCGTCCGGAAAGCGCAAGGCGAAGCAAGCGGACAAACCGTCCGTCGTTCTCGAGGTCGTGCAGGATCGACTGCGTTTCGACCCGGACGATCGTTCGCGATTGTGCGAGGCGCTCGAGGCGGCGCTCAAGGTTGGGCGCGGACGCGTGAGCGTGCGGCAGATCGAAGGCGACGGACGAGAAGGCGCCGAGCAAGCTGCACTCAGCGCGCCTTGGCGATTCTCGTCCGATCTGCATTGCGCCGAATGCGACATCCACTACCAGGAGCCGACGCCCAGTCTCTTTTCTTTCAATTCCCCGATCGGGGCGTGCGAGCAATGCCGCGGATTCGGTCGCACGATCGGTATCGATTTTGGGCTCGTCGTACCCGATGCGTCGAAGTCGCTGCGGGACGGCGCGGTGCGGTGTTGGCAATCCGAGTCCTACCGCGAATGCCAGGACGACTTGCTGCGGTTCGCGCGCAAGCGCGGTATTCCTGTGGACGTGCCATGGTCCGAGCTGACCGAGGCGCAGCGCCAGTGGGTGCTCGAAGGCGAGGGCAGTTGGGAGGACAAGCTTTGGTACGGCGTGCGCCGGTTCTTCGCGTGGCTCGAAACCAAGGCCTACAAGATGCACATCCGCGTGCTGCTGTCGAAGTATCGCGCGTACACGACTTGCACGGCTTGCAACGGTGCGCGATTGAAGACCGATTCATTGCTGTGGAGGATCGGAACGCTCGCCGATCGCGAACGAGTCGGCGGTACACGCGTGCAGTTCAAGCCGCTCGGAACGGCGTGGAGCGATGCAGTGCTCGCGCGGTTGCCGGGTCTGAGCATTCACGAGGTGATGCTGCTGCCGATCGAGCGTTGCCGCGAGTTCTTCGAGCATCTAACGCTGCCCGCACCGCTCGATCAAGCGGCTGACCTGGTCTTGCGCGAGGTACGAAGCCGTTTGGGTTATTTGATGGATGTCGGGCTCGGTTACCTGACGCTCGATCGTCAGTCGCGCACGTTGTCCGGAGGCGAAGTTCAGCGCATCAATCTCACGACGGCGCTCGGCACGTCGCTGGTCAATACGTTGTTCGTGCTCGATGAGCCGTCGATCGGTTTGCATCCTCGCGACATGGGTCGCGTCATCGGCGTGATGCACAGATTGAAGGCGGCCGGCAATTCGCTCGTCGTCGTCGAGCACGATCCGCAAGTGATGCAAGCAGCGGATCGAATTCTCGACATCGGCCCCGGTCCGGGAGAACGCGGCGGTCAAATCGTGTTCTATGGCACGCCGAAAGATCTCGCAAATGCGAAGCAATCACTGACCGCGCAATATCTGACAAGCCAAAGAAAAGTTGCTGCGCATCGCTCAGCGCAGAGGCTACAGGCTACAGGCGACAGGCCACAGCCGCGGATCGACGCAAATGCGTCGATCCGCATCGTCGGCGTTCGCGAACACAACCTCAAAAGCATCGACGTCGAGCTGCCGCTCAATCGATTGACCGTCGTGACCGGCGTTTCGGGCTCCGGCAAGTC
>DATCLP010000504.1:0-4332 GCA_036563855.1 Steroidobacteraceae bacterium
ATCCGCGACAGTCCCGGCAAAGCCGTCGGCAGTTGAAGTGCACGGGCAGCACCATTCACGGACCAGCCGATCGCCAACGGCTCTTCCGAAATTCGCCATGCGCGGCCCTGAAACAACACGTGCGTGGGACGAAGCGTCGGCGGCGTCTCTTCGACATGAGTCGCTGCCGGCTCAGTGCCGCTCGCGCGCGGCACGGGCAAGTGGTAGACGAGCGCCAGTGCATCGGGCGTGCGGCGGATTGCCGTTTCGTATTTCAGTGCACCCAAAGCCGCCGCGCCGTGCGGCAATACGGCGATCGCACAATCGCGCAATGTCTCGAATCGTGCGCGCAAGCCCGGTAACGCCGCGACGCGGTGCGACAGCCGTAGATCAATCGCCGCACCTGCGATGCGTGCGTTCTGCACGAGGGACACTAGGTCCGCATAATGCTCTTCGGCGGCTGCGATGAATTGCTCGCGCGTCAGCTCGATTTCGAGCGTTCGATCGCCGAATTGCATCGTCAGTGTTAGCGGCGACTGCGTCTCGAGTTGCGCCAGCCACTGCGGAAGCTGATCGAACAGACGCTGCTCGCTCGCCGCCTCGTGCAAAGGATCGAAACGCGTCCTGCGCACGAACTCTGCGGCGATCATTGCCATCCAGGTTTGATACAGCGACAACAATCCGCGCTTCGGCGCGATCTCATATCGCGTACGTTTGAGTCCGGGGCGTTGGCCGCCAACGTACTCGCAAATCGTCAGTAGCGCCTGATGCAATTCGAGCTCGAGATGGAACACCCGCGCCGCGGCCGGATCGAGGCTGCTGGCAGCAAGCCCCGCGTCGACGAGTCCGGCGACGGGCACGCCCGTCTCGTTGATCACGCCCAACAACAGACCGAGCTGCTCGCGCGTGTATCCGGCCGGAACGGCGAGCACGACGCCTTCCGGATCGCCCTTGTAGGGTCGAAGTAGCTCGTTCGCCTGTTCAAAGGCAATGTCGGCGCTCGTACCGACCAGCCTCGACGGACGCGTCAACGGCTCCGTGCTCAAGCCGCGCCAATAGCTCGAATGCGCGAGCAGCGGCTTGAGTCTCACGCGGGCCGCTGCAGCGGCCCCGGTGAGCGTCTGGTTGTCCTCGAGCAGCGCGAATCCCGGCGCTTCGCTCGCAATGCGCGCGTCCGCCCCTTGCCGCTCGGCAACGACGAGACCGGAATCGATGAGCTCCAAGGACAGCATGGACTAACGCAAACCAGATCGCTCGATCGAACCTCGCATCGCCTCAACGAACCTGCATGTGCCTGATCAGCCGCTGATCGATCCAGTGATCGGTGTCGTGTACGAGCTGCTCCTGCGATTGCTGCAACTGATGCAGGAAGAACATGAGAATGATCGTGAGCGTCAAGGCGACGAACGTCGCGTTGAACGCGATGCCCAGGCTCGAGGTCACCGACGTGATGTCGCCCCCGACGGCCTGATTCGCCTGCAGCAGCGCATCGCCGATATGACGCACGGTACCGATGAAGCCGAGGGCCGGAATCGCCCATGCGATGTAGCGGATCATCGCGAGGCCCGAATCGAGCCGGTCAGCCTCCGTATCGCAGACGGCCCGCGAAGTTTCGGCCGAATCGCGGATGCTACGCGTCGCTGCAAAACGATCGAGCGTTCGCTGCAACGCACGCACGACGAGGGCATTCTGTTCCTCGGGTGCCAACGACTCCAATTGGCGTGCGTAATCCTTCGCGTCCTCGGGCAACACCTTGATGCCTTCGGGCACGTGGATGAAGTCACGCTCCAGAAACTTGCGCTCTCTGCGCACGAGCACGGCCTTGTAGCCGATGATCAGCATCGCCCAGACGAAGTGAATGATCTCGAGCTCCTGCTCGAGGTCCTTGATCACGAGGAAGAACGAGCGCTTCGGGATGTACGAGCGATCTTCTTTCATACGCGCAAGCTCGGCCTGCGTGATCGCTTCGCCTTGCGGCCGGATCCATGCGACGTAAGTCGCATGCACCGTGACGATCGTGAAGATCAGCGCCGCGAGCGTGACGACGAACTCGCTCGGATACGCTCGGGTCGAGCGCGGCGCTGGTGCGGGTGCAGCGGCTGTAACCATGGTGTCCTCAGATATCGATGGGGAACGACACGGCGAAATCGGCGCGTACCTGTTCCGATGGGATGAAACGTTGCGGCGACGGCTTTTGACCGGCCGCGGGCCTTTCCTGCGACTTGGTTTCGGCGGTTTGCTCGTCCACCTTCTTCGTATTCGCTTCCGTTTGCTCGTCCGCCTTCGTCTCTTGCGCGGACTCAGCCGCAGGCGCCGTCTGTTCAGCAGACGTCTGCGGCGCTTCCGCCGCATTCGGCAGACCCATGACCGTTAGCGCAGCTAGCAACATCAGAACGGAGACGGTTCGCATGGTTCACTCCACATAGCGCGCTATACGAAAGCCGAGGTCGTCGCGCCGGCTATCGCTGAAATCGCGGGCAGACAGGCGCAGATCAGTCACGCTCGAGTGCCGCCAGCTTGCGCCGCGCACCACGTGCGCCCTGCCTCGATCGGGACCGAGCGGATCGATGGCCGTGCGCGAGGCATCGGCGCTGACCGCATAGTAATCGTGCACCCATTCGGCCACGTTTCCGCCTAGGTCGTAAAGCCCGAGCGCATTGGGCGGAAATTTCCCGACGGGTGCGGCCGCAATGAAACCGTCGTCGTAGTCGGGCAGCACTTCCTGCAGCACGATGTTGGCCGAACGGTCCGCATAGTTGCCTGAGCCGGCTTGCACGGGCAGCGAATCGCCCCACGGATAACGTTGAATCTTGCCGGGTCCTGCATAACGCGCGACCCATTCCCACTCGGCGTCCGTCGGCAATCGATAACCGTTCGTCATCGGCGTGACGGGCACGAACGTATCGCCGTCCTTCTTGTACGCCGGCGGCAAGCCTTCTTGCTCGGAAAGCCAATTGCAAAACGCAACGGCATCCTCCCATGTGACGTTCACGACCGGCTGATTGTCGAGATCCAACGAGTTCTGGCCGATGAATCCCGACTTGTGCTCCGGCCTGAAGCGGCGGAACTCTGCATTCGTCACTTCGCGCACGCCGATATAGAACGCGCGTTTGAATTCCACGTCGCGTTGCGCTTCGTTCGCGCGGCGGCCGGGCTCGCGGCGCGGGCTACCCATCGTGAAGCGGCCGAGAGGCATCAGCTTCAACTCCTGACCGATCTTCGTTCGAATCGTCGCCGGCGTTTTCGCGAGCCGGGCCTGCTCGGCAGTCAACAAGCGCGCCTCGACGACCTGCGGGATGCCCGGACGCGGCGTCACGCTCGTCTTGTATTCGACGAAACCGGCTTTGCGGATCTCGATCTCATGAGTGGCTGCAACGAGGCGCAAGGTTTGATTCGCTGCGCCCATCGGTTTGCCGTCGACGAAAAGCTCAGCGTCCGCCGGCTGCGCACGAACGGTGACTTCGCCGTAAATTCCCTTCAGCGGTATCGACAACGAGCTGCGCTCGCCCGGACCCAAGCGCACTTCGCGCGTCGCGTTTTCGTAACCCGGTTTTGCAATGACAACGGTGTGGCTGAGATCCGGTCGCAGCTCGATTTCGAGCGGCGTCACACCACGATAGACGCCCGCCACCGAGACCGCAGCACCCGCAGGCTCTGAGCGCACCGCCAAGCGTGCGTCGGGCAGCCCGAGCTTGATCGGTCCGAGCGACAGCGGCTCGTTCGCCTTGACTTGGATGTCGGTCGACCAGGGCTTGAAGCCGTCGAGCCGCAACTCGATGGGATGATTGCCTGCGAGCACTTCCGTCGTGAGCGGCGTCGTTCCGCGCAATTCGCCGTTCACGAAGACCTGTGCACCGGCAGGCTCCGAAGTCACCGTCACGTCAGCCCATGCAGGCGTCAGATCGGGCTTGAACACCTGGAGCTTTCCGCCGCCTTCGATTTCGATCTCGCCGTTGAACGCCTGATAGCGCCGCGCCATCACGCCGATCGTGTGTTTGCCGGGCGGCAGCTCGAACTCGCCCGGCGCCGTGCCGCGCGGCTCGCCGTCGATCGTGACTTGAGCGCTCTCCGGCACTTCAACGCGGAGCTTCCCGGGGAGTTTCTGCAATGTGATCGAGAAACTCTGATTTGGCTGATTGGTGACGACGATCTTGCTGGTTGCAGGCGAGAACCCTTCCGCCGTCGCATACAGCTCGTACTCGCCAGGCCGCACGAGAAAACGGCCGGCAAGCGGCACAGCGAAGAGCGTGCCGCGAATGTCCACTTCCGCCTCGCGCGGCTCGGCGACGACGCCGATGGAAGTCGCCGTGAAAATGAACCACAGAATTCCGATGACCGCGAGCGCAGCAGCAC
>DATCLP010000505.1:0-2446 GCA_036563855.1 Steroidobacteraceae bacterium
TCGCCGTTGAGCTGCATCGTGGAGTCGACGATGCAAAACGGCTTGCGTCCTTGCAGCACTTAGGACATCAAGTCGGCATTCCGCTCGTGGCAAGCGGCGATGTACACATGCACGTCCGAAGCCGACGCGCCCTACAAGATACGCTCACGGCGATTCGCCACGGTTGCACGATCGCCGAAGCCGGACATCGGTTGTTTCCCAACGGGGAACGCTATCTGCGCAAGATCGAAGATCTTGCCGAGCTCTATCCGAGGGAGCTGCTCGATGAGTCGGTTGAGATTGCGCGACGCTGCACGTTCTCGCCAAGCAGCCTGAAGTACCACTACCCGCACGAGATCGTGCCGGAAGGAATCAGCGCTTCCGAGCACCTGCGCAACCTCGTCGAAGAAGGACTTCGCAGGCGCTGGCCGCAAGGCTGCTCGCAACGCGTTCGTGCCATGGTCGAAAAAGAGCTTGCGCTGATTCAGGAGCTGAAATACGAGCATTTTTTCCTGACCGTGCACGATATCGTGCAGTTCGCCCGCTCGCGCGGAATTCTCTGCCAGGGCCGCGGTTCGGCCGCAAACTCCGTCGTATGTTATGCGCTCGGCATCACGGAAGTCAGCCCGGATCACATCAATACGCTGTTCGAGCGCTTCGTGAGCAAGGAGCGCAACGAGCCGCCGGACATCGATGTGGATTTCGAGCACGAACGCCGCGAGGAAGTCATTCAATACGTCTACGACAAATACGGCCGCTCGCGCGCTGCGATCGCGGCAACCGTCATAACTTACCGAACACGCAGCGCAGTCCGCGACGTCGGCAAGGCCTTGGGTCTGCCGCTCGATATCGTCGATCGAATCGCCAAGTCCCATGCGTATTGGGACAAGTGGGAGGTGTTCCAGGAGAATCTTGCGAAGCAAGGTCTGCAGCTCGACAGCGAAATCGTCGAGAAGCTGTGTCTCCTCGTGAAGGAGCTACAGAACTTTCCGCGACATCTTTCGCAGCACGTCGGCGGCTTCGTCATTTCCGAAGAGCCCGTGAGCACGCTCGTGCCCGTGGAAAATGCAGCGATGCCTGACCGTACGATCATTCAATGGGACAAGAACGATCTCGAGTCGCTCGGGCTGCTCAAGGTCGATGTGCTCGCGCTCGGCATGCTCACCGCCATGCGCAAGACGTTCGAGCTCATCGCCGCCACGGACGGGTTTCCCACCCGTATGGATCAGATCGAGGACGACGATCCTGAAACGTACAAGATGATTCAAGCGGGCGACACGATCGGAGTGTTTCAGATCGAATCGCGCGCACAGATGAGCATGCTGCCGCGACTCAAGCCGAAGAACTACTACGACTTGGTCATCGAGGTCGCGATCGTGCGTCCAGGACCGATCGAAGGCGGCATGGTGCATCCGTACTTGCAGCGGCGGAACATGAAGCCCGAGGAGGTTCCTTATCCGAGCGAGGATCTCCGCCCCATTTTGGAGAAGACGCTTGGTGTTCCAATCTTCCAGGAACAAGTGATGCAAATCGCCGTCGTTGCTGCGGGCTTCACGCCGGGCGAGGCCGACGCACTTCGTCGTGCCATGGGTGCATGGCAGCGCAGCGGCAGGATGCATTTTTATAAGGAGCGACTACTCGCCGGGATGAAAGCAAAGGGCTATTCGGACGAGTTCGCCGCGCAAATCTACAAGCAGATCGAGGGATTCGGTGAGTATGGGTTTCCGGAGTCGCACTCGGCATCGTTTGCACTGCTCACGTACAAGTCGAGCTGGCTGAAATGCCATAAGCCGGCGGCCTTCTTCGCTGGGCTGATCAACAGCCAACCGATGGGGTTCTATCAGCCTGCTCAGTTGCTCGAACAAGCGAAGCGACAAGGCATCCAGGTGCTGCCGGTCGACGTCACGGCTAGCGATTGGGATTGCACGCTCGAGCGCAGCGATGGCCCGAGCCCCTGGGCGATCCGTCTCGGCATGCGGCTCATCCGAGGTCTCAATCAATCCGAGGCACTGAAGATCGTGGCCGCTCGAGCACGAGGACCTTTTCGATCGATCACGGATGTTTGCCGACGAGCGGAGCTGTCGCGCCGAACGATGAATCTATTGGCAATGAGCGGTGCGTTCCGCTCGCTGACGGCCGATCGCAATGCTGCGCTATGGGCTGTGCTCGGTCAGGACCACTCGCAAGACCTGATGGCCAAGACGACGCTGAAGGAGCAGGCGGTACGCCTTCCCAAACCCAGCGAATGGGAAGAGGTTGTACGCGACTATCGACAGATGCGTTTGACGACCGGCCGGCATCCACTTGCATTGCTGCGGCCGCGGTTGCGTGCGTTGGGCGTGTGTCGTCGCGCCGATCTCAACGAGCGACAAAATGGCAGCATCGTGCGTGTTTGCGGGCTCGTCACGCATCTTCAGCATCCGCAAACATCGAAAGGCGTCATCTTCGGCTCGCTCGAGGACGAAAC
>DATCLP010000506.1:0-3795 GCA_036563855.1 Steroidobacteraceae bacterium
ATGTCGCGCAGCTTCATGCGCTTCGGAATCGCGTCGATGCGGCTGCCGGTATAGAACTCCGTGTCCAGATCCGCTTCCGTCAATCCGAAGTGCGATAGCTCGAGAACTTCCGGCACCGGACGGCGCATGAGCCCGAGCGGATCGATGTCTGCAAGCAGATGGCCGCGGTTTGCATACACCTGCACGAGCCGCGAGACCGCGCCCTGCTTCGCCGATGTATCGGTTGCAGCCCCCGCGGGAGCTTGCACCACGGTAATACGCTTTTCGCGCGCACGCTGCGCCAAGGCTTCGCGAATCGGGCCATGGGGCGTCTCATTTCGGACACCGTCGGCCAAACGCGCGAAGAAATCGCGCCATTTCGGCTCCACGGAATTCGGATCGGCGAGGAATTGTTCGTAAAGGGATTCGATGTACGGGGCGTTGCCAGCCCCGAGAGGCGTAGAGTCGAGCAAAGCTCGCAGTGAGTCGCTCATTGCGCTCGCAAGTTCCTGTACGGAAAGAGGAAGAGTTTGGTAGACAAACCAAACAAACCAACCGCTAGTGTAGCCGAACCGCAATGCAGTTGAGAAACATGACGCTTTGGCGCCTGTCACATTTCTCGGACGACAACGCGCCCGCGTGTCACAGCTGGCCCTAAAACGCAAACGAGGCGCGCGTCTTGCGACACACGCCTCGTCGTTTTGCGTTCCGTTGCGCTAAGCGCTTACGGCCGCGCCTGCCCCAGTCCTTCTTCGATCTTCCGAGCGATCTCGATCAAGCGCGGACGAACCTCGTTCAGGAGGTACTCGGCCGAGACCTTGAACGCCGGTGCTCCGCAATTGATCGCCATGGGCGGCAAGCCGTTGCCGGGGTGGAAGCCGACGGCGATTCCATTGACGTCCGGTTGCCATTCGCCGAACGATGCGCAAACGCCCAGCTCCGCATACTGCTGGACGGCCTTTTCGATGCCCTGCTTCAAGGACGGCCACGAAACGTGATCCAGCTCCTTGATCTGCTCCATGAGATCGGCGCGCTCCGCTTCGCTGGTGATCGCCAGATACGCACGTCCGATCGCGGACGTCGCCAACGGCAGACGCATACCCACATCCATGTTCAAGGACAGCACGGCGTTGCCCTTGCATACCTCGATACACACCATGCTCAGGCGCTGACGCGCACCGAGCGCGACCGACGTTCCGGTTGCATCCGCGAGATCCTGCATCAGCGGTCGCGCAAGATCGCGAACGTCGAACCGGCCGAGCACGGCACTACCCAGCGCAAGCGTCGCGGTACCGAGCCGATACTTCCCGGATTCGCGCACATAGTGCAGGTAGCCGAGCTTGGTCAGCGTGTATGTCAGGCGCGATACGGTCGACTTCGGCAGCGAGCATCGCTCAGCGATGTCCTGGTTGCCGAGCAGTCGGCTGCCGCTGCGGAAGCACGACAAGACGTCGAGGCCGCGCGAGAGCGCCGTGACGAAATGACGATCCTGTTTGCCGACGCGCGGCCTCGCGGGCTTCGGCTGCGCCGAAGTAGCGCCTTCGCTCATCCGGGTCGTGTCTGAAGCTCTAGTCGCCATAGGAGTAACCGCCTTTCAGTATTGAAGGGTGAGCTTGGTCCAAAGTGCCTCAGCCGCGCGCGAGCTCCGCTTCCTGCAGTACCCGCCATTGCACCTTTCCGGTTGCAGACTTGGGCAACGAATCCACGAATTCGACGATGCGCGGATGCTTGTACGTGGCCATGTTTTGCCGCGTCCATTCGATGATGTCCTGTTCCGTCACTTTGCCCTTGTATTCCGGGCGCAGCACGACCACGGCTTTCACCGTCTCGCCGCGGTGCGCATCCTTCGCCGCGATGACGCAGGCCTCCTGAATGGCAGGATGCTGATACATCTGCGCCTCGACTTCGGCCGGCCACACTTTGAAACCCGAGCAGTTGATCATTCGCTTCAGACGATCGACGAGGAAGAAATAACCGTCCTCGTCCACATAGCCGAGATCGCCCGTGCGGAAGAACTGCTTGCCCTCGATCTCGATGAAGGCCGCCTTCGTGGCTTCCTCGTTCCGCCAGTAGCCTTTGAAGATCTGCGGCCCGTGAGTGACGATCTCGCCGACTTCTCCGGGCGGCAGTTCCTTGAGCGTTTCGGGATCGATGATGCGCGAGTCGGTGTTGAACACCGGAATGCCCAGGCACTGCCGCTTCGGCCGATCCGGCGGGTTGATATGTGTCGGCGCAATCGTCTCGGTCAAGCCGTAGCCCTCGACATACGGCGAGCCGACGATCTGTTGCAGACGCTCGCCGACAGCCGCCGGCATCGCCGCGCCGCCGCCGGAGACGCGATACAGGCTCGACAAGTCGTATTCGCCAACCCGCGGATTCGCGAGGAAGTCGATGACCATCGTCGAGATCGCGGTCCAGGCAATCGGTCGATACCGCTGGATCAGCTCGGCGGCGACTTCGCGGTCCCAGCGGCTCATCAAGACGATCGTGCTGCCTTGATAGATCGGAGCGTTCATACCGCCCTGCATGCTCGTCACATGGAAGAACGGCAACACGACGAGCTGCATGAAGTCCGGGTGCGACGAGAACCAAAGCGTATTCGTCATCAAGGTATGCATGACGTTACGGTGCGTGAGCATGCAGCCCTTCGGACGTCCCGTCGTGCCCGAGCTGTACGGAATCACGCAAAGATCTTCGGGCCCCACGAGCAACGGTCCCGGACGCAAATTCTTCGCGAGCGCATCGGCCCATAGCGTTACGCCTGCACCGCCGATCTGTTGACGCGGAGCTGCGACCGCATCGGGCAAGCGCAAATCCGTCGGTTGCTTCACGTAGTCGGCGTAAGCGGCAACGATCGCGTGTTTGACTTGCTGGCCGACGAGCGGCTGGAGCTGACCGAAGACTTCTTGCGCCACGATCGCGACCTGCGCGCCGCTGTCGGAGACGTAGTGCTCGAGCTCGTTCGTGACGCTCATGGGATTGATCGGCACGACGATCGCGTTTGCGCGGACGATCGCGTAATAGGAGATGATGAATTGCGGGCTGTTTTGCATCACCAGCAGCACGCGATCGCCCTTCTGGACGCCGCACTGTTGCTGCAGATAACCCGCCAGCCGTTCGGTTTCGTCTTTGAATTCCCGGTACGTCAGCGGCGTGCCGTAAAAGATCACGAACGGCTTGTTGGGATAGCGAGTCGCCGAGACCTCTGCGTTGTAGAAAATATTGGTCTCCGGTGCGGTAATATCTTTCGGCAGCCCTTTGGGCCAAAACTTGTAGTGCGGTCGGGACATCTCCCTGGAACCCCCGTTGCTAGATCATCAGTCGTGCGCATTCTGGTCTTCTTCGATCGTTGAATCGAAGGTTCCACAATGCGGGCGCATATTCTGCCGGGAAAGCTAGCATATTTCGCCAGGCGCGACCAAGAGCGGCCGCACCGTGTGCCCGGTTATGGAAAGACTAGACTCTAGGCCGCGCCCGAGCGCTCATGTTGCCACTCGCCGTGCCGCTGCCTATCATCCGCGGCCCACGTCTTTAGAATCCGATTTTGCACAGCAGACTATTGAAGGCGCCGTTATGGATTTGAACTTCACTGCCGAGGAGCTTGCGTTCAGGGATGAAGTCCGAACTTTCCTGCGTGAGAACCTACCGCCGGACATCGCCAACAAGGTGAAGAACGGCCAACCCCTCGCGGCGCAGGACTACATCCGCTGGCAAAAGATTCTTCACAAGCGGGGCTGGGGTGCTCCGAGTTGGCCGAAGGAGTTCGGCGGAACGGGTTGGGGCCCGGTGCAACAGCACATCTACGATGAAGAAGCT
>DATCLP010000507.1:0-7892 GCA_036563855.1 Steroidobacteraceae bacterium
CGCGCAAACAGGGGCTGAATCCCGGCGGCGCGATCATGATCCATGGTCAGCCGAACGTACCGACGCGATCCAGGGACTACTATCAGACGGTCGATTGGACTGAAGGCTGCATCGCCGTATCGAATTCGGACATGGTCGAGATTTGGTTGATGACGCAGCCGGATACGCCGATCGAGATACAACCGTGAGCGACAATCGAGCTTCGGTCTCGCTTTCCCAGCTCGAAAACGAGGGCCTGGTAGACGCGCGAGTCTCTCCGCTCGGCAGCCTCGAAAATCTTTCGCAACGCGAAGTCGAGCGGCTGCTCACCGCCGGCCAGGGAGCGGTCTACGAGCTGTTTCGCCGCTGTGCGCTCGCAGTGCTCGCATCGGGACTCGAGTCCGACGATGTACGCGCGGTGTTCGAGCGCTACAAGGATTTCGATATTCGTCTTGGCCGCCAGGCCTGGGGCGTGAAGCTCGAAGTGCGCAACGCGCCTTCCAGTGCGTTCGTCGACGGACAGATGATCCGCGGCATCAAGGAGCATCTGTTCGCCGTCTTGCGCGACATCGTGTACATCCACGATGCGATCCTCGACAGCCAGCGCTTCGACTTGTCGGATCCCGTCAGCATCACGAACGCCATCTATCACATCCTGCGCAATGCGCGCGTGCTCGACTACAAGGGCAAACCCGACCTCGTCGTATGCTGGGGCGGCCATTCGATCGGCTCGGCCGAATACGACTACAGCAAGCGCGTGGGCTACGAGCTCGGCTTGCGTGCGCTGAGCGTCTGCACCGGCTGCGGCCCAGGCGCGATGAAAGGACCGATGAAAGGGGCGACGATCGGCCATTCCAAGCAGCGTATCCGCGACGGGCGCTATATCGGCATGACCGAGCCGGGCATCATTGCTGCCGAGCCGCCGAATCCGATCGTCAATCAGCTCGTCATCATGCCGGACATCGAAAAGCGCCTCGAAGCCTTCGTGCGCCTGGCGCATGCGATCGTCGTGTTTCCGGGCGGCGTCGGCACCGCGGAGGAAATCCTTTATCTGCTAGGCATTCTCTTGGATCCCGAGAACGTCGAGCAGCCGCTCCCTGTCATCTTCACCGGCCCGCCATCCTCGGCAGAGTATTTCGGGCAGATCGACCGCTTCATCGGCGCAACGCTCGGCAAGGCCGCGCAATCGCGCTACAAGGTGGTGATCGGAGATCCGGCGCAAGCCGCCCGCGAGGTGGTTCGCGGCATCGAGCACGTGCGCGAGTTCCGGCGCGTGAAAAGCGATGCCTATAACTTCAACTGGCTGCTGAAGATACCGCCGGAGTTTCAGCGGCCGTTCGAACCGACGCACGAATCGATGGCCAAGCTCGAGCTGCGGCGCGATGTCGAGCCGCACATCCTGGCCGCAAACCTGCGCCGCGCGTTCTCGGGAATCGTCGCCGGCAACGTCAAGGAGCAAGGAATTCAGGCGATCGAGGAGCACGGCCCGTTCGAGTTGCGGGGCGACAAGACCGTCATGCGGCTCCTGGATGAGCTCCTCTCCGCATTCATCGCACAGAAACGCATGAAACTGGCCGGCGAGTATCGGCCGTGCTACCGGCTGGTCGCATGACGACGCTCTCCATTACGTACAAGGTGGCGACGCCGGACTCCCGCGAGCACGTCTTTCGCGTGCAGCTCGATCGCGACAGCGCTCTACTCATTTCGAAGCCGCTGGAGAATCCGCCCGCCTGGACCGAATTGGGCTTTCATCAATGCCAGGGGTGTCCGCTGAACGGTGCAACGACGCATTGTCCGGCGGCGCTGCATCTGGCTGGGGTGATCGATGGCTTTACGGATCTGGTGTCGTACGATCAGGTTCGAGTGACCGTCGAGAGCGAGGAACGATCCGTCGTCGCGACGCTGTCCGCACAGCAAGCGCTCGCCTCTTTGATGGGACTGATCATGGCCTCGAGCGGGTGTCCGCGCACCGCGGTGTTTCGCCCGATGGCGCGCTTTCATTTGCCGTTCTCGAGCGAGGCGGAAACTGCTTATCGCGTCGCCTCGATGTACCTCGTCGCACAGCAGTTCAAGGCGCGCAGCGGCGAGCCTGCGGATTTCAAGCTGGAGGATTTCGAGAGCGTCTATCGCGGCGTGCACGCCGTGAATCGCGGAATGGCGCAGCGGCTACGTGCAGCCTCGCGTCAGGATGCGATCGTCAATGCGATCGTTCTCCTCGATGTGTACAGCAGTCTCGTGCCGGTCGCGATCCACGACATCCTCGATGAAGTGAAGCCGGCATTCGACGCTTTGCTCGCGCCGGCGACGCCGAGCGAGTGACGTTCGCTCGCGAACATCGCGCCGTTCGCATTCGATTCGCTCGCTCTCGATGCGCGTACCGCGCGCGCAACAATAATCGCCGGTTAAATTGCTGCGCATTTGCCGTCCGCGCGCGTCACTTTGTGACGTCTTCATGCGTCGTTATGCGCTCGCGATTGCGATGGCGGTCGCAATCTAGCGACGCTTTCGCGCCGCTGTGATCCAGTTCCTCACGCGGTTTGCTCGTCCTCCTTACCGTGCAGCGCAACGAGGACTCCAGAGCAACCGCTATGTCTGAACACAAAGGCGATGACTTGCTTGCCACTGGCACGCATCGTGCGTGGACGGGCGAACCTGTCGGATCTGTCTTACGCGGCAATCCGCGGGATCCGCACCACAATTGGCTCGAGCGCCCGAAGACGAGCTCGCGTCATGGCGCAATCACACGCTCGCTGTATAGCTGGTCGAGCTACAAGAATTGGACGGAGAAGGTGCGGAGCACTTGGGATAAGGAGAAGAAGTGAGTCGTCGTGGCTCGCGACTGGCGACTCGCGGTGATGCGTAGGGAATAGGAAAAAGGGAAAGGGAATAGGGAAAGACGCCCTGCGGAATTACGAGTCGCGGATGACGGCCCGCGCCTCCTGTTCGTGCTCGCCGCTCGAAATCTCGCTGTTCACGCCTTCTGTTCCCTTAATTTCCGCTCCCTCATTCGCCATACCGGCATTCCCGGTTCCCAACTCCCGGTCTCCATACGCTATTGGGCCCGCGCCGGCGCAGTTGCCGATTCTCGTCGACGCCGCCGAGGTTGCGGGCGTCATGGCGCTCGCGCTCGGCGGCACGATTGCGCTGGCCGTGAGCGTCGAAGTGATCGCGGGCGAACCGGCCTGAATGTCGAGCGGCTTGCGATGGGACAGCCAGCCGATCAACGGCAGCCATTGCTCCAAATCTTCGCGGACCTGATAGGGCTTGGCTTCGAAGATCCCGACGCCGGTTTCCGCTGCGCGAATGTAGTTCTGCGAATCGCGCAGCGTCGCAATCACCGGAATGCGCAGGGTCTCGAGGAACCTCATCAGCGACTTGAAAATGAGCGTGTTCTTCTTGACGCGGTTCGCGATCACCGCGATGCGTTGCTCGTCGCGCCGGATCTTCGCGATCAACAGAAGATCCGAAATACATTTCGCGGCGGCATGAATATCGATGTCGGATGGCAGCACCGGAACGAGGATTGCGGTCGCGTTGCGCGTCAAGTCCGGCAGCTTCTGCGGCTCGAGTGCTGCCGCGGTATCGACGATCAGCCGCTCGCTGTCCATCGGCAGGCGCGTCGCAAAGCTGCGGGTCACGCGCGGATTGCGTTCGTATCCTGCGATGCCGTAGATCGTAGGCTGTCCCTTGGCGCGCTTGCTGAGCCAACGCGTCGAGGACCCCTGCGCATCCATATCCATGAGCGTAGGGCGCAGTCCCGCGACGGCGTAGTAGCTCGCGAGATTGATCGCGATCGTCGTCTTGCCCGAGCCGCCCTTCGGATTCAATAGGACAATTTTTTGCATTGAATGCCGGCTCAAACTGCGAACCAACCGTCGCTCTTTCGTACACCTACTTCACGGGCGAAGCCTGCGGTGCGCAATCATCCGGAGGCTGAAAGCACGCCGTCTTATGTCACCGGCGAAGGAGATTCTCCGAGAGCCTAGCACGCGGCCCCGTTCCTGCAAGCAACTTTGTGAGCCGAGCACGCGTGCCGCGACGGCGCCCTGTGAGGCGGCGCACACCGAACCCATAAAGGGCAGCGTAGATTGGTTCGGCAGGAAAGATAGAGACAGCGTATGGAATTTCTGTTGCTGTGGATCGATGAGTTGGACGATGCCGTGGGCATGCTGCGGCACCTGGCACCCAAGATCCTTGCCTTCCTTGGAACCGTGGGCGTGCTGGCCGGTGCAGTGTTTGCCGTTCGCTGGGTGCCCCAGGCCTCGGCGGCCGTTCTAAATCTCGCGTCGTAATCCGCCCGGCCGCTCACCGCACGCGCCGGGATCATTGTTGGAACAGCCTTCGATCGCTCGAGGCGTCGTCGACGCTTCGAGCGCCTTGGGGCTGCGGCTTGCGCAGCCCTTGAAATCACTTTGCGTATCCCTATACGCGCGGCCGGCGACTATCATGCCGCCCCTTCGCCGGGCTCCAATCATAAGGAAAGCAAGATGACCGAAACGGGTGCGCAGACACTCGGTTTTCAGGCCGAGGTCAAACAACTGCTCAAGTTGATGATCCACTCCTTGTACAGCCACAAGGAGATTTTCCTGCGCGAGTTGATTTCCAATGCTTCGGATGCCGCGGACAAGCTGAGATTCGAGGCGCTCGCGAACCCCGACCTGTACGAGGGACAAGGCGACCTCGCGATCACGATCGACACGGACGACAAGGCCCACACCATCACGATCACGGATAACGGCATCGGCATGACTCGCGAGGAGGCGATCGAGCACTTGGGAACCATCGCCAAATCGGGTACGGCCGAGTTCCTGTCCCGCCTGACGGGGGACCAGAAGAAGGATGCGCAGCTCATCGGACAATTCGGCGTCGGTTTCTACTCGTCGTTCATCGTCGCCGAGCGCGTCGAGGTGTTCTCGCGCCGAGCCGGGCGGCCTGCGAGCGAGGGCGTGCATTGGGAGTCGCGGGCGGACGGCGAGTTCACCGTGAAAACCATCGAGCGCCCGGAGCGCGGCACGAAGATCGTGCTGCACTTGAAAGAGGGCGAGCACGAGTTCGCAGAGGACTGGCGAATTCGCACGCTCGTGCGCAAGTACTCCGATCACATCGCTTTCCCGGTCCGCATGCGCAAGAGCGGTACGGATTCGGAATACGAGGTCGTGAACCACGCTCAAGCGCTATGGACGCGGCCGCGCACGGAAATCAAGGAAGAGGAATACAAGGAGTTCTACAAGCACATCACGCACGACTTCAGCGAGCCGCTCGCGTGGTCTCACGGCAAGGTCGAAGGCAAGATGGAATACACGGCCTTGCTGTACGTACCGTCCCGCGCGCCGTTCGATCTTTGGAATCGCGACGGAGCGCGAGGTTTGAAGCTCTACGTGCGTCGCGTGTTCATCATGGACGATGCTGAGCAGTTCCTTCCTTTGTACCTGCGGTTCATCAAGGGCGTCGTCGATTCGGCGGATCTGCCGCTCAACATCTCGCGCGAGATGCTGCAGCAGGATCCGGCCATCGATACGATGCGCACGGGGCTGACGCGGCGCGCACTCGACTTGCTCACGAAGCTCGCGAAGGACGAGCCCGAGAAATACAAGACCTTCTGGCGCGAGTTCGGCAACGTGCTCAAGGAAGGGCCGGCCGAGGATCACTCGAACCGCGAACGCATTGCGAAGCTCCTGCGCTTCTCCTCGACGCATACCGACAAGCCCGAGCAGGACGTGAGCCTCGATGATTACGTCTCGAGGATGAAGGCCGGCCAGAAGTACATCTATTACGTGATCGCCGACAGCTTCGCGGCCGCCAAGTCCAGCCCGCATCTCGAGATACTGCGCAAGAAGGGCATCGAGGTGCTCTTGATGAGCGATCGCATCGACGAGTGGCTGATGGATCACTTGCGCGAGTTCGACGGCAAGCTTTTCAAGAACGTGAGCAAGGGCGACCTCGATCTCGGCGATGTACAGACCGACGAGGAAAAGAAATCGCAGGAAGCACTCTCGAAAGAGCACAGCTCGCTGGTCGAGCGCGTGAAGAAGGCGGTTGGCGATCGTGTGAGCGACGTCAGGGTGACGACGAGACTTACCGAATCGCCCGCGTGCCTGGTGCTCGGCGAATACGATATGGGCGTGCAAATGCGTCGGATCCTCGAGGCCGCAGGTCAGAAGGTGCCGCCTTCGAAACCCGTGCTGGAAATCAACCCGACGCATCCGCTGCTCGTCCGGCTCGCCGCGACGAACGAAGAGGCGGCTTTCAACGATCTCTCGCTCCTGTTGCTCGATCAGGCGACCCTTGCCGACGGCGGTCAGCTCGCCGAGCCGGCCGAATTCGTGCAGCGCTTGAATCGCGTCCTGCTGTCGATGGGCGGCGCAACCGCGGCCGGTGCATAATCCAGGCATGCACTGGAGCGGCTCGATGATGCGTTACAAGATCTTCGCCGCGGCAGCATGCTGTGCGGCGCTTTTCGGTTGTGGTGAAAGTTCACGCGCTCCCGCGGCCACGCCGCCGAGCGCAACTGCGGTCACCGAGCTGCAGAAAATAGACCGTGTCGTCGGATCCGGTCCGCCGATCGAGCAGGGCCAAGTCGCGGTCGTGCATTACACGGGATGGCTCTACGACGACGCGGCGCCCGACTACAAAGGTCGGCAGTTCGATAGCTCGCGCGAGCGAGGCGTGCCGTTTCGATTCAAGATCGGCGACAACAAAGTCATTCAAGGATGGGAGCAGGGCGTCGTCGGCATGCAGGTCGGCGGTCAGCGCCGCCTCATCATTCCGCCGAACCTGGGATATGGAGATCGCGGCGGCGGACCGATTCCGCCGAACGCGACCTTGGTTTTCGATATCGAGCTGCTTGCGATCGAGTGAGGCGACTCGCAAGGCCGCCTCACGCGGGCCGGCTCATTTCACGCCCGGATTGATCGCGTACGTGCCGGTGATGGTGGCCTCGTCGAGCACGTAGCGCTGCATCGCATCGAGCACCTGCGGTGCCGTGAAATCGCCCTCGACGTTCAGACGCTCGCAGCTCAGCGCGTAGACCGTGAACTGATAGCGGTGTGCGAGCATGTCGTTCCACGGCGGGCATGGGCCGTCATAGCCGCGATAGGTGCCTGCCATGTCGGGATCGTTGGCAAACCAGCCCGTGTAATCGTTGACGCCTTGGCGCGATCCCGGCGGCCCTTTCAGATCCTTCTTCCCTCCGGCCACGACGCCTTGAGAGCATTCGCCTGCGCCGATCTCGGTGACGTTCGGCGGAATATCGATCTTCACCCAGTGGTAGAACTTCGCGCGCGGCAAGCTTGCGGGTACGACACGGCCTTCTTTGTTCACGTCGTCGGGCTTGGTCGGTGCATCCGGGTCCACGCAAATCAGCGCGAACGACTTCGTGGCTGCCGGTGCTCCCGTCCATTTGAGGTGCGGGTTGCGGTTGCCTGCCAAGCGCACGTGCAGGACGGGATCGTGCGCGCCGAAGGCGAATTCCTCAGGAATGCGCTGATTGTCTAGAAAACTGGCGGAAGTGAGCTTCATGGTGTTTCCCGGCAGTGGTCGTAGGTTGTCCAATGATTGCCGTGCGCCGCAAGGAGTTCCACCGGCGCCGGCCAAGACTCGATCTCGGCGCATGGTAAACACGGACATCGGCGATGGCTATGCGCGTCGTGTGCACGATGGCGCTCTGCGGCAACTTTGGCTAACGTGCGCGATCCTATCCCGGTGAGGTGGCAATGAACGATGTCGTCACGAAAACGAGCGTCGAGCGGCTCGAGCTGAACGGTCCCGCCGGGATCTTGGAAGCGATGCTGGAAACCCCGCAGCATGCCGATGGCACGCGCGTCGCGGTCGTATGCCACCCGCATCCCGTGTACGGCGGGACGATGACGAACAAGGTCGTGCACATCCTGGCGAAAGCATTCACCGAGCTCGGC
>DATCLP010000508.1:0-1953 GCA_036563855.1 Steroidobacteraceae bacterium
CCCCCTGTCTCTTCTTAGCACGAGATGCCCGGCAGCGGCACTGGGAATGCTTCAACGCCTGCGTAGCGCGCCCCGGTACCCAGTTCCGCCTCGATGCGGAGCAACTGGTTGTACTTGGCAATGCGGTCGGAGCGGGACATCGAGCCCGTCTTGATCTGCGTCGCACGGGTCGCCACGGCGATATCGGCGATCGTCGCATCCTCGGTTTCGCCCGATCGGTGAGACACGATCGAGGCATAGCCCGCCTCTGCGGCCATTTCGATCGCAGCGAGCGTTTCGGTCAGCGTGCCGATCTGATTCACCTTGATCAGAATCGCGTTGGCGATCTTCTTGTCGATGCCCTCCTTCAGGATCTTCGTGTTCGTCACGAAGAGGTCATCGCCGACCAGCTGAACCTTCTTGCCGAGCCGCTGCGTGAGCAACGCCCAGCCCTCCCAGTCGCCCTCGGCCATGCCGTCTTCGATCGTGATGATCGGATAGCGGCCGACGAGATCGCTCAAGTAATCCGCGAACTGACTCGACGTGAACTTACGATTCTCGGATTCCAGGTGATACACGCCGTCCTTGTAGAACTCGGAGCTCGCCACGTCGAGCCCGAGGAAGATCTGTTTGCCGACCTTGTATCCGGCACGATCGATGGCTTCGAGAATCGTTTCGAGCGCGGCCTCGTTCGAAGGCAAATCGGGTGCGAAGCCGCCTTCGTCGCCGACGGATGTCGCCAGCTTGCGCTCGTGTAACACCTTTTTGAGGGTGTGGAAGATCTCGGCACCGTAACGCAGCGCTTCCGACAACGATGGCGCGCCGACCGGCAAAATCATGAACTCCTGGATGTCGACGTTGTTGTCCGCATGAGCGCCGCCGTTGATGATGTTCATCATCGGCACCGGCAAAGTTTTCGAACCTGGGCCGCCCAACCAACGAAAGAGCGGCTCCTTCGCATCGAGCGCGGCTGCGTGCGCAGTCGCTAGCGAAACCGCCAAGATCGCATTCGCGCCGAGCCGGCCTTTGTTTTCCGTCCCGTCGAGCTCGATCATCGTTTTGTCGATACCGGCCTGATCTTTCGGATCCCGACCGACGAGCGCCTTCTTGATCTCTCCGTTGACGTTGGCCACCGCCTTGAGGACGCCCTTGCCCAAATAGCGGTTCTTGTCGCCATCGCGCAGCTCCACGGCTTCGCGGGTTCCGGTGGATGCACCCGACGGCACGGCGGCACGGCCAACGACGCCGGAGTCGAGCACCACATCGGCCTCCACGGTCGGATTGCCGCGCGAATCGATGATCTCGCGGCCGCGGATGTCGACGATCTTGCTCATAGCAAACTTTCCTCGTAAGGCTTCGATTTGACGGTTCTATCCAAGGAGACGAGCGTTTCCAGCAGCGACGTCATACGGTCGAGCGGCCACGCATTCGGGCCGTCCGACAATGCCTTCGACGGATCCGGATGCGTTTCCATGAAGATGCCCGCCACGCCCGCAGCCACAGCAGCGCGCGCAAGAACGGGCACGAATTCGCGCTGTCCGCCCGACGCCGTTCCCTTGCCGCCCGGCAACTGCACGGAGTGCGTTGCGTCGAACACGACGGGGCAGCCGGTCTCGCGCATCACCGCAAGCGAGCGCATGTCTGAAACCAGGTTGTTGTAACCGAACGAAAAACCTCGTTCGCACACCATGATCTGCTCATTGCCGGTCGAGCGCGCCTTGTCGACAACGTTCTGCATTTCCCACGGCGAGAGGAACTGGCCTTTCTTGATGTTCACCGGGCGATTGTGCGAACAGACGTTGACGATGAAGTTCGTCTGACGACAGAGAAAAGCCGGCGTCTGCAGAACATCGACGACCGCCGCAACTTCGCCGATCGGCGTGTCCTCGTGCACGTCCGTCAAGACCGGGACCTGCAACTGCCGCTTCACTTCCGACAGGATGCGAAGCCCCTCCTCCATGCCCGGCCCTCGAA
>DATCLP010000509.1:0-6064 GCA_036563855.1 Steroidobacteraceae bacterium
AGATGCGGCCGTGCGTTACGTGATTGCGCTATGGCCCGTATCGAATCCCGCCTATCGCTACGATTACGCGCAACGCGTCGGACGCGCCGAGCTCGTTCGTGCGCACGACGCGTATTTCGGTACGCGAGAGCGCATGGAGGAAGCGAGCGTTCCGCGGATCCTGCGCGCCAAGCAGGCGACGCATCAGCCGCCTCTGCTGGTCGTGCAACCGGGGAACGACGGAAACATTCCGCTCGAGATGACGTTCGACTTGATGCAGGCGTATCAGGAAGCGGGCGGGCGCGTCGACTACCTGTTCTATCCAGGTGAGCCGCACGCGTTCGGGCATCGGCCTTCCGCGGCGACGACCGACCTGATCGTTGCAATGCGCGACTTCATCGCACGTTCGCTTGCGCAATAGCATGCGAAGACTCTGATTCTCCCGGCGAGGCTCGAGCGACGATGAATTGGCTCGCCCATGTGTTGCTTTCCGAGGCGACGCTCGAGTTCCGCCTAGGGAATCTGCTCGCCGATCTCGTGCGGGGCGAGGCACGCACGCGCATGCCGACGGAGTTCTTGCGCGGCGCCGAATGCCACAAAGCCATCGATGCTTACACCGATGCGCATCCCATCGTTCGCGCGAGCCGGGCGCGCATCGATGCTCGCTACCGGCGCTTCAGTGGCGTGCTCGTCGACATCTTCTACGACTACTGCCTCGCGCAGCGCTTCGAAACGTACGCGCAAGTGCCTTTGACTCAGTTCACGAATCAGTTCTATGCAGAAGTGCGCGCACATCCGCTTCCGTTGCCGGCCGACGCACGCGCGACACTCGATCGCATCGTCGCTCACGATCTACTCGGCCGCTATGCACGGATCGAAGGTGTCCAGGATTCGCTGCGCCGTATTTCGACTTACCTTGCGCGGAAGTGGGGCCGAGAATACGCGTTGGCCGAAGCCGTCGAGGAGCTCAGCGCTCACGAAGCTGCGTTCGCTCGAGACTTCGAGGCATTCTTTCCGCAACTCCAACAGCACGTCGCAGAATTGCAAGCGGCGCGCTGAGGCGACGTACATGCCGAAGCACGCATCATGATGCCCGGTCCGTGAAAGCTCGAACGATGAAGCCGACCGCACTGCTGCTTCTCCCTTGTCTGCTCCTCGGCTGCTCCAAACCGCAGGAGTCGGCTGTACACGACGTCGATCTCGCTGTCATCAATGCCCGGATATGGACCGGCGACCCGCAACGTCCATGGGCGGAAGCGCTTTCGGCGAACCAAGGCAAGATCGTTGCGGTCGGCAACAACGACGAAATCGCGCGAGCGGGGACGCCGAAGCGCACGATCGACGCACGCGGCAGACTGATCGTGCCGGGATTCATCGATTCGCATCTGCATTTCATCGAAGGCGGTCAGCAGCTCGCATCCGTGCAGCTGCGCGATGCGCGCTCGCGGGAGCAGCTCGTTGCACGAATCAAGGAGTTCGTCGCGACCTTGCCGCCGGATGCGTGGTTGACGGGCGGCGGCTGGGACAACTCGCTTTGGGGCGGCGAGTTACCGACGCGCGAATGGATCGATGCCGTGACGGGCGACCGCCCTGCATGGCTGTCGCGTGTAGACGGCCACATGGCGCTTGCGAACTCTGCAGCGCTGCGCCTTGCGGGAGTCGACCGCAATACGCCTGATGTGCCCGGCGGCGAGATCGTCCGCGATGCGAACGGCGAGCCCACCGGCGCGCTGAAGGACAATGCCATGGCGCTCGTCGAACGCATCGTACCGCCGCTTTCGGCTGAACTCCGCGATCGCGCGCTCGATGCTGCCATGCGCTATGCGAACGAGCGCGGCGTGACGTCCGTTCACAGTCTGGGGAGCTGGGAGGATCTGGACACTTTCGACCGGGCTGCGGATGCGGGCCGCCTGACTGTGCGCATTTACGGCGTGGTGCCTCTTGCGGACTGGGAACAGCTCCGCGACCGGATGAATGGCGATTTGCCGCGCAGCAGTGAATGGCTGCGTATCGGCGGCCTCAAAGGCTACGTCGACGGCTCGCTCGGTTCGCGCACTGCGGCCATGCTCGAGCCGTTCGAGGATGCACCGAATGCGCGCGGGTTACTCGTCAATGCGGAGGAAGATCTATACCGCTGGATCTCCGGAGCGGACAAAGCCGGCCTGCATGTCATGGTGCACGCAATCGGCGATCGCGCGAATCGCATTCTGCTCGACATCTACGAGCGCGTCGCCGCCGAGAATGGTCCGCGCGACCGGCGCATGCGCATCGAACATGTGCAACACCTTGCGCGCGAAGACATTGCGCGCTTCGGCCGGCTCGGGGTGATCGCCAGCATGCAGCCTTATCACGTCATCGACGACGGCAGATGGGCGGAGCGTTACATCGGCGAGCGGATAACGACCAGTTACGCCTATCGCGATCTTCTGGATACGCAGGCAAGACTGGCGTTCGGCAGCGATTGGCCCGTCGCGCCCGCAACGCCGCTCGAAGGCATCTATGCCGCGGTGACACGTCGCACCCTCGACGACAAACATCCGGATGGTTGGGTACCGGAGCAAAAGGTCACGGTCGAAGAAGCCCTGCGCGCTTACACGTCGGGCGCCGCCTACGCCGCGTTCGAGGAAACCATCAAGGGGACGTTGGCGCCGGGCTTCCTCGCCGATTTCGTCGTGCTCGGTCGCGACATTTTCTCCATACCTGCCGAGGAAATCCGGCACGTGCCCGTCGACATGACGGTGGTCGGCGGCACAGTCGTTTTCGAACGGCCCGACGACCTTTGACTACGACAATCGTTCCATCATTCAACTTCAACTCGTATGACGCACGCAGTCCGAGGATAATGGCTGCATGCCCGAATCGGCCGCCCCCTCCGTGATGCGCGGTTCTCTCGGCGACCGCGTACTGGCCGAGCAACTTGCACTCATGTGCAAGCTCACTATTTCCCCGCTGCTCGCCACCGTCATCGTCGGCGCCTTGTTCGCGTGGCTCACGATCGAAGACGATGGACTGGCGGCAAGCGCCGGCTGGTATTTCGCGCTGCTTGCGATCACTTTTCTTCGTTGGCGCGTGGCGCATGCGTATCTTGCACAACCGCAGCCGGCCGGGAGCTTGCCGCGCTGGCGGTCGCTCATGATCTCGCTGACGGCGATTGCCGCCGCGATTTGGTCGATTCCAGCCTCGCTCATGTTGCCGGGCGACCGGGAAAAGGAAATCGTTGCGACCATTCTCATCGTCGGCGCAATCGCATCGGGCGTCGGCTCTCAAGCGCCGGTGCGCCATGCCTATTTGGCGCTGCTCATTCCGTTCGCGCTCCCTTATTCAATCTGGCAGTTCGCCCTCGGCGGTCAACGCGTGATCACGGGTCTCGCGATGCTGGTCTACATTCCGATCGTGCTCGCGATCGCGTATCGACAAACGGATTCGGTCGAACGGCAGATCCGCCTGGCATTCGAGAACGAGGCGCTGGCGGAAGAGCTGCGCAACGAGCGCGACCGGGCGAATCAGACGAACATCGAGCTGCAGGCGCAAATCGAGCAGCAACGCCGTTCGACGGAGCACATCGCCGAATTGAACCGCGATCTCGAATCGCAGGCAGAGGAGCTGAGACGCGCCAACAGCGACCTCGAAGGGTTTTCCTATTCGGTTTCGCACGACTTGCGTGCGCCGTTACGCGCTGTCCATGGCTTCGCCAGCTTGCTCGCGGAAAAGCTGGCCCGGAACGCGGACGCAGAAATCCAACATTTCCTTTCGCGCATCAGCGAAAACATCCTGCGCATGTCGACGCTGATCGACGCGCTGCTCGCGTTCTCGAAATGCGGCCGACAGACGCTCGAACACACGAATCTCGACATGGAGGCGCTTGCACGCACGGCCGCCGAAGACGCTGTCGCGGCTTATCCGCTGCAGGCATCGGCCGAGATCGTGATCGAAGCGCTGCCTCGCGCCTCTGGCGATCCGCATCTGATCTTGCAGGTATGGCGCAACCTTCTGGATAACGCCGTCAAATACTCGAGCAAGGTTGCCGCGCCGCGCATCGTGGTGAGTGGACGCGTCGACAGCGATCGCGTCGTTTACGAAGTGAGCGACAATGGCGTCGGATTCGATCCGCGTTTCAGCGCTTCATTGTTTGGCGTGTTTCAAAGGTTGCACCGGCTCAGCGACTATCCTGGATCCGGCGTCGGATTGGCGATCGTCCACCGTATCGTCTCGCGCCACGGCGGCCAAGTCTGGGCGCACTCGGAACCGAACATGGGCGCGACATTTGGATTTTCGTTGCCCACGAGCTCCTAGCCCGTCGGCGTTGCGCCAGAACGAGATCCCGGCCGAAGGCTGAGGATCCTTTGAAGCGTGAAGGCGCGCAGCGCGTTTCCGCCTTCAGCCTTCAGTCCTCAGCCTTCAGCCTGCTCGACTACTTGCTTGCGACCATCTCTTCCTTGGCGGCGGCAGCAAGACGGTTGCACGTTGCTACGGAACCCTTCGTCATCTCGCGCCCGCGGCTCGAATACTCAGTGAGCTCGCCGAGCACTTCGGCAACCTTGCGGCATTCCTTGACGTGCGAATCCAGCGTCGAACGGCGCTCGGCACGCCCCGAGCATTTGACGCCTTCGCAGCGCCAAAGAACGCCGTCGATCGTGACTTCGACGGGTTCGGCAACGGGCTTGGCCAGCGTCGCCTCACCCACGAACGGCGGGGCAGCCGCGAACGAAACTGCGCTCGAACACATCGCGATCGCTGCGACCGCACCTGCCAGTATCTGCTTTTTCATCATCTCTTCTCCAAGTTGAACCATGCGCACGAAGCGCAGCCGCACGATGCTAGCCAGCGCGTGTCGACGAATTTGTGATGTACCTGCGATTCGCGCGCGAAGCTGAGACAACGAGCGCCGAGACTCGGAAATTCTGTAAAGACGATCGGCGAACGAGTGCGAAATGACGATTCGCACCGAATGGATGAATCGGAATTTCGAGGAACGCGATCGACGCGTTTTACCCGATCGCGCTGCGTGATCGCGCTCGCCTAGCGATCGCACCTAAACGTCGATTCGGATCGCCCACGATGGAAGTGTGCGCGGCGACTCTCGTTGAACGATGGGTTGCGGCGTGAGTTGCCCGCTTCAGCGCAGACGCGCCAGGCGAACGCTGCCGCTCGCCTGCCGAGGCGAGCGGCACAGGGGTCGAGCCGCGCGTGGCGACTCAGCTGATCCAATGGCTCTTGGCCCAGTCGTCCGGCGGATTGTCCCGCGCGACGCGTTCCGGATCGGCAGCCTCACCCTTCTCGTAGCCTTCGTCGAACTTGCCCCAGTGAAACACGGCGAACGTGAGCACCACGGCCAGTGCAATCAACCCGACGATGAGCCAGAAATTATCGGCAAAGACGAATTCGGGCATATACGTCAGCTCCCCCTAGCTGCCAAACGGCAAAAACCATCTACTCCTTTGTGCGTTGCGTTGGCAACAGTTGACTAGGCTATTGCCCGAGACTGAGGACTGGAGACTGAAGATTGAAGGAGAGCGCATGGGCGGTTTCGGAGCCCGGAGTCCAGTACCCAGCGCCCCCTAAAATGCTGCAGTTGCACAATCTATGTGGATGACTCAACGGTACGCGGCACCGCGGCAAATCCCGCTGACAACCTGAACGTTTTGGTCTATGTTCACTAGCACAAGGAAGTCAGTGCCTGCAGACCGCAGACACCGTTGCGCAAGACGCACTGCAGCAATTGGTGCAGTGCGACATTAGAAAGGTCTTTTGTCCTGCTCACGTATTTCAAGAAGAGGGCGACAAATGGCGCTTGCACTGGTGTTGATTTTGTTGGTGGTAGCCACCCTGCTCTTTCACTTTCTGAGCCCGTGGTGGTTCACGCCGATCGCCTCGAACTGGCAGACGGTCGATGCCACCGTCAACGTGACGCTCTGGGTCACGGGCACCGTGTTCGTCCTCGTCAATGCGTTCCTTGCATATGCGGTTTACAAGTACCGCCACCGCTCCGGACAGAAGGCGCACTACGAACCCGAGAACAAGAAGCTCGAGTGGTGGCTGACGGGCATTACCACTGTCGGAATCGCCGCGATGCTCGCGCCGGGAC